>NZ_CP043633.1:1500000-1740000 GCF_012974865.1 Nonlabens sp. Ci31
TTTTGATGAAGTCATGATCATTTTTATGGCGGTTATGATTACTGATATTTTACTGTTGGACTTTTTTAATAGTATAGGATTACCTACATCAACAACAGTTTCTATAGTTTTTGAATTATTAGGAGCAGCGGTATGTATGTCTATTATCAAGATCAATGAAAATGATTCTGAAACCTTATTAGACCTTGGAAAATATATCGCCTCTGAGACCGCAATAGAAATTGTACAAGGAATACTGTTATCTGTGCTTATCGCGTTTGTAATAGGTGGGTTGGTTCAGTTTTTCTCCAGGCTTTTATTGACTTTCAATTACAACGGAAGACCACCATATTTAGCTGCTGTTTTTGGAGGGGTCTCTTTAACCAGCCTATTTTATTTTATCATATTTAAAGGTCTTAAAGGAGCAGATTTAGGCGTCGTTACTGATTTCTTTGCGGCAACTAATGTGTATACTTTTATAGTTACAGCCTTTTTGGTTTGGACTATTTTCAGTTTTATTTATGTCTATGTTATCAAATGGGATATTTATAAACTCATCATTATTTCGGGAACCTTTGGTCTTGCCATGGCGTTTGCAGGAAACGATTTGGTCAACTTTATAGGGGTGCCTATAGGTGCTTATCAAGCTTGGGAATTTGCTGAGGGAACCGGCCTTCCAGCAAATGAAATAGGAATGAGCTTCTTAAGCGGGGAACTCCCCTCTAATAAATGGTTATTGGTAGCCGCAGGATTGATTATGGTAGCAACTCTTTGGTTCTCATCAAAGGCGCAAGCTGTTGTAAAAACCTCAGTAGATCTGGCGCGTCAAGACTCAGGCACAGAGCGTTTCCAGTCTAACTTTATTTCCAGATTTTTAGTGCGCTATTCTTTGTATGTTGCTGAAGGCGTTAAACAAGTTATCCCAGAAAGAACAGCAAACTATATTTCTTCTCGATTTGAAAAGCTTCCAGTTCCTGCTGTAATTCCAAAACATGCTGATAAACCTGCATTTGATTATGTACGTGCATCAGTAAACCTTATGGTTGCCAGCGTGCTTATTTCCATAGCTACTTCTTATAAATTACCTCTTTCTACTACCTATGTGACCTTTATGGTAGCCATGGGAACTTCACTTGCAGACAGAGCTTGGGGTACTGAAAGTGCTGTGTATAGAATCGCAGGAGTATTGAACGTTATAGGAGGATGGTTTTTTACCGCCTTTAGTGCATTTACAGCAGCAGCTGTTTTTGCTTACCTTATTTATCTAGGCGGAATGTACGCCGTTGTAGCTTTAGTTACTCTGGCAGTTTTGCTAATTATACGCAGTTTTATTGGTCATAAAAAATCGCAAAAAGAGCAAAAGGTAACGGACCAACTTCAAAAAGCAGAAAGCAAGACCATTCAAGGTATTATCAATGAAAGCTCTGACAACGTGGCGACTGTTTTTAAACGTTCTAAACGTATTTATAAGAACACCTTAGACGGTTTAATTGCACAAGATCTGTCTATTTTAAAAGCCTCTAAAAAGGAAAGTAAAAAACTTGCCGGAGAGATAGACGAATTACGTAACAATATCTTTTTCTTTATTAAAAATTTAGATGATCAGAATTTGGGCGCGAGTAAATTCTATATAGATGTACTAGGTAATCTTCAAGATATTTCTCAGTCACTAGACTACATCTCTAAAGCGAGTAACACGCACATCAGCAATAATCACAAAAGCTTAAAATTCACTCAGATCAAAGATCTTAAAGAGATCATACTGCGCATTCACGAGATATTTGACGATGCACAAGAAATCTTTAACACCAAAGACTTTAATAGTTTAGAGGCTATTATTCTTGAAAAACGCGAGCTCATTACTTTGGTTAATGAAAAAATTGACAAACAAGTAAAACGTACTAAGGATGATGACGAATCACCTAAAAATACCACCTTGTATTTCAGTCTTTTATTAGAAACACGAGATTTGATGAAGGAAACTATTCAGATTGTGGAGCAATATTACCGAGAGTTTGATGCTTCTAAATCGGAACCTATACCTTAGAACGCTTTTCAATAAAATTAAAAACCGACTTTAACGAGTTGGTTTTTTTACGTCTGTAAGTTAGGGGAACACTATTTTAATTTATAGAAATCAAAGATTTTCTTTTCTAATTGCCTTGCGGTAAAACAGTTTTGGCTTAAAAGAAAGCCCAATAACAATTCCCTTAAGCTTCACACAAGTGGCTGAGCTCTATATTCAATGCATGTGAAGAATAAAGTGTAGAAGTGTTCCGCTTTCGCGAAAGCGGTATTCAAATAATTAGTATATAAAAACTACCAACACCTATAACAGCTCAGGCTTAAGTTGGTTGCTTGTGATCCACAAATAAGTAGAAGTAGAGTTCACTTTATCACACTTTTAAACGGCTTCTTGACGAGCATAAAAAAAGGCATTTACCTTTAGATAAATGCCTTTTTAACTCCACTGAAATAGCTTAAGCTACTTGTTCTTCTTCCTTAATATCTGAAGGATCATTTTGTGCTTTTACTTTTACTGGATTTTTAAATCGCTGGAACCTTAATTTTGCTCTATGTACCAAATACAATAGAACAGGTATGATTATTAAAGTCAGGAACGTAGCAAATAACAAACCGAAGATTACGGTCCAGGCTAGAGGTCCCCAGAAAATAACGTTATCTCCACCCATATATATATTAGGATTGCCTGTACTAAACAAACTAAAGAAGTCGATGTTGAAACCTATAGCAAGTGGTATCAAACCTAATACTGTAGTGATAGCAGTTAAGATTACCGGGCGCAAACGCGCTTTTCCTGCCTGTACTATTGCTGTAAAAGCATCTTCTTTACTGATAAGGTGCTTGTCATCATCTATTCCTAATTCTTCTTTTCTACGCAGTTTTAAAATATCTACGTAGTCGATCAGTACCACACTATTGTTAACTACAATACCAGCAAGAGATATGATACCCATCATGGTCATCATGATTACAAATGGCCATCCCGTGATCATCAGTCCTAAGAATACCCCTATAAAACTTAAGAATATCGAGATCATGATGATCGTTGGTTTAGAGATACCACCAAATTGGAAAATTAAAATGAAAAATATGGATAGCAGACCAAAACCTAAAGCAGATAGAAGGAATTCTTGTTGCTTATTCTGTTCTTCTAGTTGTCCTGTGTAATCTATGTTGATGTTGTCAGAAAGATCTTCAAAGTCCAGCATCTCGTTCTGTATTTGAGCAACCGCTGCTCCAGCATCAGTAAAACCAGGTTTTAAGGCACTATATACAGTTACGACACGCTGATTGTCTTTATGTTTAATCGCGCTAAATCCGGAAACATTTTCTTGTGTCGTCACCGAACTAACAGGAACTTCTAATACCTGACCAGATGCCATATCTCTGAAGGTAATACGTTGATTAAACAACGAGCTGCGGTCGTAGCGGTTCTCTTCATTAAAACGCACATAGATATCGTAATCTTCACCGTCTTTTTTATAAATACCAGCTTTTTCACCAAATATAGAACGACGCAATTGCATTCCTACTTGGCTGGCACTAATTCCTAATTCTCCAGCTTTTTCACGATCTACTTTAACTTGCAGTGCGGGTTTACTTTTATTCACGTCTATCTTTAATTCATCTACTGGAGCAATATTTTTTTCGTTTAGGAATTTTACCATACGCTCTGCAGTAACGATCAACTCTTCGTAGTTATCTCCTTGAAGCTCTACATTGATTGGGTATCCTGCTGGTGGACCAGCGGCATCTTTTTCAACACTTATCGCAATACCTGGGAACTTGCCTTGCACTGCTTCTTGAATCTTTTTGCGCAATACCTCACTGTCAGCTCCATTGCGGTATTTGTATTCTCGCATAGAGGCGGTAATCTTCCCTTTGTTAGGCATCTCAGCGGCGCTACCTCCATCGGTTTGGGGATTTCCAGCTCCTTCACCTACCTGTGATACGGTACTTTCTACTAAAAAGTTCCTGCCATCTTCTAGGTACATCTCTTGATTGATCACATCGTAAACGACGGTTTCAATTTCTTTAGTGGTTTTATTTGTCTTGGAAATAGAAGTACCTTGAGGATACTCTATGTATACCATGATCTGGTTAGGCTTATTTTCTGGGAAGAACTCTACTTTGGTACGACCAGTACCTACGGACCATCCAAAATATAAAGCTAGAACACCAAAGAACATGACTGTCATTCCAGCCGTAAAGAAATAAGGTTTCTTACCTCTTAATGCAAATCTTAGGAAACGTTCATAAGCATTATCTAACCATTTCAACATCCTGCGTTGGAAATAGAGAGTTGCTCCTTTTACAACATATTTATACAACCATAATAAAATCACGGTCACAACCATCACAGAGCCTATGCCTCTTACCGCACCGCCAAAAAGTAAAATCAAGACACCAATCCCACCCATTACTAAGGTAATAAGTCCTAGTTTTTTAAGCGGAATGTTCTTTTCATCAATACTCATGTATTTAGAAACCAACATGGAATTGAAGAAAATCGCTACTACAAGCGAACTTCCTAATACGACAGACAAGGTAATAGGGAAGTACTTCATAAATTCTCCCATTACGCCTGGCCATAAACCTATAGGTACAAATGCTGCTACCGTAGTTAAGGTAGAAATGATAATAGGAACTGCAATCTCGCCAATTCCTATCTTTGCCGCTTTGATACGCGACATTCCTTCTTCGTCCATCAATCTATAGACGTTTTCGACCACTACAATACCATTATCTACCAGCATTCCTAATCCCATAATCATGGCAAAAAGAATCATGGTATTCAAAGTATAGCCTAAGAAATTGAGGATAATAAAACTCATTAACATAGACATAGGAATCGCAAATCCTACAAAAAGTGCATTCCTAAATCCTAAAAAGAACATCAATACGGTAACTACTAGAATTACTCCAAAGATGATGTTGTTGACCAGATCATCTACTTGATTTAACGTACGGCTGGAACCGTCATTAGTAATTGAAATATCTACGTTTTGGGGGATATTTCCATTTTCTTGGGATTCTGCTACAATTTTTCTAACGCCTTCTGCAGCTGTAATCATGTTTTTACCAGACTGCTTTTTTACGTCTATCATCACTACTGGCTCACCAGATTCTCTCGCAAAAGTGGTTTTGTCTTCTTCTTTAAAGTTTATATCTGCAATGTCTTTAAGGTAGATAGGTCCTTTTTCATTCTTAACCACAAAACGCTCTAGTTGATCGGGATCTGTAATTTCACCTAGAATTCTAATCGTACGTCGTTGACTTGCTGTCTTGATATTACCAGCACTCATGGTGGAGTTTCCGCCACGAACTGCATTGATGACATTGTCAAAACTAACTTTGGCAGCGGTCATTTTGTAAATATCTACTGCTATTTCCACTTCAAGTTCTTGAGCACCTCTAATACTTGCTTCTTTCACTTCTTGTAAGCTTTCAATCTCATCTTGCAGGTATTCAGCAAAAACTTTAAGTTCTCGTACCGTATAATCACCACGTAGATTGATGTTCATAATAGGCACTTCTTCACTCATTTTGAGGTCAAAAACATTTGGTTCAATCTTAGCGCCATTGAATGTAGGCCAGTCTTCACCAGAAGTTTCTACATCTATTTCATCCTTTACCTTCTGCTTTGCTTCTTCTACTGTTAGGCTGGAGCCTAGTAAAGAGCCTTCTTCAAATTCTACGGTAATGATGGAATAATCTTCTTGTGAAGTCGATAGGATCTCTGCAACACCCGAGATATTCTTTAATTTATCTTCTAAAGGGTCTGTAATAAGACGCTCTATATCTTCGGCGGTGTTACCTGGGTAAACGCTAGAGATGTATATTTTAGTTTCCTTTACCTCCGGAAAATCTTCTCGAGGCATAGCAAAATATCCTTGAATTCCTAGAATAAGCACTAAGCCTATTAGAACCCAGATTACGGTAGAGTTGTTGATTGCCCAAGAGGAAAATCCAAACTCTTTTTCACTTTTCTGTCCCATTGTAATTAAGCTTTTTTGATTCTTACTTGTTGTTCTTCTCTTACGCTACGAGCTCCTTCTACAATAATATGATCTCCTTTTGCAAGACCGCTTGTAATCTCGATCATGTTTTTTGTGGTTTTCCCAGTCGTTACCAGTTTCCTTTTCGCGACAGCGGTATCGTACTGATCTCCAACTTGTAGATCTGTCGCAATCATGACATATTGATCTCCATTTTGATTTTCACTGATCACAGCAAGAGGAATTAAAATGGCACCTTTACTCGTATAATCGTTGATTTTCAATCTAGCGGTAAGATTAGGTTTTACCTGACCATTTTTATTAGGTACCGGAATTTCGATATTAAAAGAACGGTTGGACGGGTTGATATAAGAGCTGGTCTGTCTTACCTTACTTTTCAAAGTTTCTCCTAGTACGGGAAACTCTACCTCTACATCTGTACCTTCATTTACCGAAGTGATGTAGGTTTCTGGAACCTCCACATCAATATACATATTATCGAGGTTGACAATTCTCAATATTTCAGTCATCCCTGGACTTACGGTATTTCCTTGTTCTGTTATCACGTTATCTATAACTCCAGAGAAAGGTGCTGTAACTATTGTTTTAGCCAGTTGCTGCTGCATAGACTTGATAGCATTTACTTGTGCCTCATAATTAGCTTTAGCCTGTAGGTACTGGATTTCTGAACCTATCTTTTGATTCCAAAGTCTTTCTTGACGTTCATAAGTCGTTTTTGCTAGTTGAGACTGTACTTTCATTTGCTCAATATTTTGCGAGATACCGCCATCATCTATTCTTGCAAGACGCTGTCCTTTAGAAACTCGTTGTCCTTCTGTCACGTAAACATGAGTAAGTACACCTGCCATTTCTGGCATTAAAGTGATGTTTTGCTTGGTATCTACACTTCCTTGAAGCTCTATAAAATGATTGTAAAGAGTGTCGTTAATCGTTTTTATACTAACTAACGCACCGTCTTTTTTAACACTGTTTTTATCAAGGAACTGTTCAATGGAACTGATTTCGTTTTCGAGTTCCTTTTTTGCATTGAGCAGCTCGGTTTTCTTTTGAGCGATCATTTCTGTGTCACCTGTGGCGATAAGTTCATCAACTGTTGGTCCTTTATCACCACATGATGTGAGAATAAAAAGACCTATAAATAGTATGCTTAATTTTTTCATGATATATAATTCTGTGGTAGTTTTATTTTTGATTGGTGAATTCAGGGGTGTTCAAAATGGTTTCTAGATTTGCTTTTTCAGTTATCACTTCAAACATACTCTGTAAATAAGTTGCCTGTGTGCTGTACAATTGGGTTTGTGCTTGTCTCAAATCAAAGCTGGAAGAAATACCTTCTCTAAACTTGATTTGGTTTTTGTTTTCAATACGCTCTGCTAGTCTCAAGTTTTCCTTACTGGTCCTGTAATTGTCTATAGCAGTCTGATAATTGTTAAGAGACGTCTGGTAAGTCAATCGTATTTCTTCTCTAGCTCGATCCAGATCGGTAAGAGCTTGATCCCAGGCTATTTTTGCACGATCGGTTCTTGCTTGTCTTCCTAAGGAGCTAAAAATAGGAACGGATAAACTCACACCAGCAATGGACTGACCATACCACTTATTATCGCTATCTAAGAAAGTGAAGTCGTCATTAAAAGAGTTGACTCCATAATTCACAAATCCAGAAAGTTTAGGCAGTGCTTTGGCTTTTTCTAGTTTGTATTCCAGTCTACGTTGCTCTGTAAAATTAGTCGCGATCTGGAAATCAGCATTTTTTTCTAAATTTAAAGAGTTGAAAGTTATGCTTGGATCCATGTTTTTAAGAGCAAGAACAGCAAGGTCATCGGTAAGATTTAATGGCGTTTGTAAATTTATTCCCAAGGCTAGTTTCAGCATATCCATGGCAATGTCTTCTTGACGCTTAGCACCGTTCCATTGATTTACTAGCTGTGATTTAGTGATTTTCAATTGTTCTACATCTTCTTCCTCGGCAAGTCCGTTTTCGTAGATTTTTGTAGTTTCTTCTAAATTCTTGGTTAAGGCAGTGAGGTTGCGGTCTATGATTTCTATATTTTCTTGAGTGAGAAGCACCCCGCCGTAGGCACTGATAATTCCTTTCCTTACCTCAAGTTTTGTCTTATTATTTGCGTTTTTAGAAAAGTCTAAAAAAGTTTTTGAAGCCTCCAAAGCCACAATATAGGAACCATCAAAGATCAATTGTCTAAGAGTTGCCGTTACAACTGCACTTTGTCTAGGTGCAAAAGTTACGGGTACAAATGTTCCAGGTGTCCCACCTATTATTTCTCCTGGTAAAGGAGTTATTGGTTGCTTGATCTGGTATTGATAATCTACGTTACCATCTATTTGTGGCAGTCCAGTCGCAGTAGTTTCCCATTTTTGCTTGAGCGCTTTTGCAATGTCTCTTTTTGCATTAATAGCTTGGTAGTTATGCTCTAATCCATAGTTTACTGCTTCTTCTAATGTAAAGCTGTAAGAGTCTTGGTTAGCGGTTTGTTGTGGGTACGCTTTCGCGAAAGCGAGAACACTAAAAACCCAAACGCATAAAAATTTATAGTTCATTTAATTGTGGTTTGTGTTGGTTATTTTATTTAAAATTTTACGCCCTTGCGGAGTGACAATACCTCTGATGTGGTATTCTAAATACTGATCGTAAAGGTTATTTACGGGAAAATCTTGTGGAGGAAACACGTGAATGTTTTTGATTCCCTGAATACCAATAAAATAGATGCGCGCGATAAAATGTGCATCTATGTTATCTCTATAAAGTCCTTTTTCCATTCCTTTAGAAACATTTTTCTTAATGCAGTTGTCCATAAAGTCAAATTGAATCTGAGTGACTTCCCGATGTACTTCTGGGTAATATTTTTGAAGTTGATAAATAGGAGAAGTGTCATCACCTTTAAGGTGCTCCATCACAAATCTCTTTACGGTATAAAGTTCTTCAATGGCATTTTCTGTCTCTCCATCAATAATCTGATCTACTCCGTTACAAATATGGTCGCACAAGTGAACAGAAGATTCCTTTACCAGCTCTCCTTTATTCTTAAAGTGCGTGTATAAGGTTTTTTTACTCATGCCCAATTTTGCTGCAATCTCATCCATAGTCACACTTTTAAAGCCTAAGGTTAGGAATAGATCGAGCGAGGTCGTTAAAATATGTTCTCTGATATCAGTCATTTATATTACAAAAGAGCGCAAATATACCACATGGAAACTTTAGAAACTTTAAAAGTTTCCTAAGTTTTACAATAATTTAACAAGACATTTTATTTTTCCTACAGCAATGAGCTTTTCATGAAGTATTTTTACCAAATGAACGCGATAGACCAACTTAGAATTATTTTTTTAGATCACCTTAAGAACAGGATTACAGAAAAGGAACCTGCAGGATTGTACGATCCAGTTCATTATATCTTAGAATTAGGGGGGAAACGATTAAGGCCTTTACTGACATTGATGAGTGCTCAAATGTACGGTGCATCAGTCAAAGATGCTCTGGATGCTGGAGTAGCTATTGAGGTATTTCATAATTTCACTTTGCTTCATGATGATATTATGGACGCAGCAGACCTGCGTCGGGGGAAAGAAACGGTTCATAAAAAATGGGATGTGAACACAGGGATACTTTCTGGAGATGCCATGTTGATTATGGCCTACCGTCTTTTGGAAAGCTATGACAAAGATCAATTTCACCAATTGACTAAAGTCTTTTCTAAAACAGCGCTAGAAGTATGTGAAGGGCAGCAATACGATGTGGATTTTGAAACTCGTGATGACGTTACTATTCCTGAATATTTGCTGATGATCAAATTAAAAACATCGGTTCTTGTAGGTGCTGCACTTCAAATGGGAGCTATTATCGCTGGTGTAGATGAAAAAGAACAAGAATTGATCTACAACTACGGGATTCATTTAGGACTTGCTTTTCAATTGATGGATGATTACCTCGATGCCTTCGGTGATCCAGAGACTTTTGGTAAAGAAGTAGGTGGTGATATCAGAGGAAATAAGAAGACTTATTTATACTTGCGAAGTATAGAAAATGAGCATTGCGCTACCGAATTAAAGGAGTGGTTTGCTCTTGATCATGAAAAAATGAATGAAGATCAGATCGAGGAAAAGAAAGAAATAGTAAAAGTATTTTTTGAAGAAAGTGGCGGGGCAGCAGCTACGCTCGAAGCGATTAAATCTTATACAAATAAAGCCATAAGCATCATTGATCAACTCTCCATTAGTGAATCATACAAAAAGGAATTGAAAGATTTCTCTATTGATTTGATGGGACGTGTGAGTTAGAGGCTTACCTACTCACTATCATAAGTGGGGGATTAATTACGCTCTTTGTGTTAGGTGAATTGCAGGGAAGTCTATTTTCTTTCAGCTATAGCGGTCTTTTCTCCTGACTACAAAAACAGCTCATTCTTATTTTTTACCTGGACGGGCTCAACGTACCGCCTCAAGAGAAAACCTTGCTAGGAGTATTTCTTGAATGTAAAATACCGATAAGTGATTGGTATTTGCACAAGCGTAAAATCGGTCAAGTGATTTTCTCCCAAGCAATATCGAGATTGGTAAAATGCCTACTGGACAATGGGGTTAGGGTATCAGAATTTATCGATTAGTTCAATGAAATCCCTGATATTAAGGTATCAATGCCTTTAAATCATCTAGCGTATTTGCTTCTTCCATAGGTTTATCAGGCCGCCACCGGACGATCCTAGGAAATCTAGTGGCTACTCCAGACTTGTGTCTTTTGCTAGGTGCGATTCCTTCAAAAGCAATTTCAAATACATGATGTGGAGTCACTGATCTCACTGGACCGAATCGTTCTAGGGTGTTTTTCTTGATCCATGCATCTACCTTGCGGAATTCGGCATCAGTAAGTCCAGAATAGGCTTTTGCAAACGTGACCAGCTCTCCATCTTGCCAAAGTCCAAAAGTATAGTCGGTAAATAAATTGGCCCTTCTTCCGTGCCCACGCATAGCATAAGTCAGGACTGCATCAACTGAAAATGGATCTGTTTTCCATTTCCACCAGTCGCCCTTTTTACGTCCTACGAGATAGGGACTGTCTTTGCGTTTGATCATCAATCCTTCTGATCGTTTTTCTCTTGCTAGATTGCGCTCTGCCGCCATTTCTTCCCAGGAATTAAAGGTCATGGTTTCTGAAAGCAGCAATGGTATTTTTTCCTCCTGTGGTACGGCCTCTTCTTTTTTGTGAAGGTCTAAAACCAACTCATCCAGTATTGCTCTGCGTTTTTCAAAGGTTTGCTCTCTCAAATCTTTTCCTTGCCATTCCAGTAAGTCGTAAGCGACAATAACTACGGGAACATCCTTTAATAGCTTCTTACCAACTGTTTTACGGCCTATTCTGGTTTGTAGGTCGTTGAAGTTCATAATTTCACCATCTTTGAAAGGCAGGATCTCTCCATCGATCACGGTTCCATTAGGAATCACATCTAGAAACTTTTGAAATTCTGGATACTTATCGGTAACTAATTCTTCCCCTCGGGACCACACAAAAATCTCGTTACTTCTTATAATTGTTTGTGATCTGATGCCGTCCCATTTGTGCTCTGCGCTCCATTGATTGATATCCTTTAGATCGCTAATTTCTCCTTCAATCGCGTAGGCGAGATAAAATGGATAAGGCTTGCCTCGCATGGCCACTTCATTATCTTCATAAACCAACTCCTGAAAACTGGTGTTTTCTCCCGTCCAGCTTCCCATAAGTTTATGAGCGAGCACATCTTTATCTATTCCAGTTGCATTAGCCAATGCTCGCGTCATTAATTTTTGAGAAACACCTATCCTAAAACCACCAGTGAGTATTTTATTAAAAACAAATCGTTCGTAATAATTGAGTTGAAGCCAGTTTTTTTGAAGGTATTCTTTTTTCTCAAGATCTCCTTTGGATCTTAGTTCTATAATCTCTTGAATGATTTGCGAAAGGCTTTTGTCACTAGATTCATTTGCGGTAGGAAGAATGAGTGCAATGGTTTCAGCTAGATCGCCGACAATATGGTAACTTTCTTCAAACAGCCACATGGGAACACCACTTATTTGCGTCGCCCATTCTCTCATCAAAGTAGTGTTAACCGGTCTTTTGGGACGTCTGTGAGAAAGTATGGCAATGGTCCACAATTTATCTTCCTCATTTGCGGTCTTGAAATACTCGGTAAGCGCAGCTACTTTGAGGTTGGTTTTATTAGTTCCGTCTATGGTGCGTATGAGTTCTGCAAACTGTTTCATGGCGCTAGGTTTGATGTGGAACTCGATTTTGAAGTTTCCTGGCTTTGCTCCGTATTTTCCTCTTGATTTTTCTCATCAGCTCCCAACTCAGAATTTTCTCCTTCGTATTGTGTACGTTCACTCATAGCGTTGAGTCCTTTTTCTTCTCTTAAGAATCGAGCAAAAATCTCTTGATAGCCGTGTGTGGTAATCACATTTTCACAGCCAGTGGCTGCTATGCTTTCTAACAATCCGTCCCAGTCGCAATGGTCAGAAAGGACAAATCCTTTATCGATGGCTCTTCTGCGTCGGGCACCTCTAAAAGTCATCCAGCCACTAGCACTTGCTGTGACATATGGAACCATTTTTTTCATCCAGGCACTTCCATGAGCACTAGGTGGTGCGATAACCATATGACCTGCTAGTTCTTCTTTGGTAGTTTCTCTGGTAATCAAATGAGTAGGAGGAAAGTTGATTTGTTGTCGCAAGACTTCCGTCATTTTATAGACAGCTCCATGACAGTAAATCTTCATTTGGCTGGTATCCAAATGTTTGATGATACGTTGTGCTTTTCCCAAAGAATAAGCAAACAGTACTGAGGTCTTCTTTTCTGTATGGTTTTGAGCACACCATAAGTTGATGTCATCCATGACCAGTTGTTGAGGTCGCCATTTAAAGGCGGGTAATCCAAAGGTGCATTCTGTAATAAATGTATCACATTTTACAGGTTCGTAGACGGTAGAAATACCGTCGGCTTCTGTTTTATAATCACCCGTAAAAACCCATACTTCTCCTCGGTGCTCGACGCGTATTTGTGAAGAGCCTGGAATATGCCCGGCGGGGTGAAAAGAGAATTTCACATTGTTGATGGAAAAAACCTCATTATAATTGACTCCCGACACGTTGATCTCGCCCAGACGGTGACTAATTATAGGTACGTTATCCTTATGGGTAAGGTACTTTTTGTGTCCCCATCGGGAATGGTCTGCATGGCCATGTGTGATGAGTGCTTTAGCTACTGGTTTCCATGGATCGAGATAAACGCCAGCGGGCTTGCAATAAATTCCTTTTTTAGTGAATTGAAGTAATGGTTGACTCATGATCTAAAATTAAATGACAGGAGTGGTTTTCTATCTGGATTAAGAGAAGTTTATCATACTTTCTACTCTTCATATACATTGTCGCTTGTAATTCAAATTACAAACAGAACATTGGTAAAAGAGAAAAGACGGTTTACTTCGACAGGTTGATAATTCGATAGACTTAATGTAGCTCAACTCACTTTAAAGTTATAGGAGGAAGAATTTGTCTTTTCAAGAGCCTATAACATCTTTAAGCTTTTAATAGGATTACTTTTCTTCTGGATCCATATCTGCTTTGAGATCTTCTAGAAGCTTGTCATTACTTTGACTAAATTCATTGACTTCCCAGTTCATTTGAATTAGTAGTTCATCTAAGGCAAGGATGATGTTGTTGTATTTTTCTTCTAACTTAGAAGAGGTTTTTATACGGTAACTTAAGTAAGACTTATAGATGTGCAATCTTGTTTTTAAAACTTTAATACGTGAAAAGATGGCTTGATCTTGGAAGGCATCGTCAGGATTTAAAAGCATGTTATTTACGTGATCTATCAATTTATTGGTCGTTCTGGCAGTATGATCATAATTCTCTAGACCTGTAAGTAAGTCTTGGAAGGATTCCCATTCTAGCGCTTTTTTCTGAGCATCTTTTAGGAGAGTCATTTTTGACGTGCTCAAATTCATGGATGTGTAGTCTATTTGTTCTAGGTTAGGCGCGTCTTCATTAGAAGTGGTTTTGCAGGCCATTAGTAATATAAAAAGTAGAAAAATAGAGAGTCGCATAATCTTATAACGGTGAATTGCAAATATGCTTATAATTAAAAGAATAAAAAAGAGGCATTATATGTCAGGCACTTTCGATTCAGTGTTACAGGCAGGAATTTTAATAGGGGGTTATAAGCTAGTGGTGTTTGCACTTGGACTCTGAGTTATACCAGGACAAACCTTTATTTTACAAAAATAGAATGGAGATCATACTAATGCAACAAGAGGTAAATGCTATAAGTATTAAAACTCTAATAAAACTAGCAACTCCCCAAATAAGGTCTTCTTATCTTTGTGACAAATAAACAGAAATGGCAACCAAAGTATTAGTAATAGGAGCTTGTGGACAGATAGGAACAGAGCTTACCATGAGATTGAGAGAGATTTATGGTGGGGAGCAGGTAATTGCTAGCGATATACGGGAAGGTAATGAAGAGATTATGGCTTCTGGACCTTTTGAAGCGTTAGATGCGATGAATAAAAGTCAGATAGAAGACGTGTGTCTGCATTATGAAGTTAATGAAGTATATCTTATGGCAGCCATGTTGAGTGCTACAGGGGAGAAGTTTCCTAAAAAAGCATGGAGTTTAAACATGGATTCTTTGATGCATGTGTTAGATCTTGCAAAGGAAGGGAAGATCGATAAAATATTTTGGCCGTCGAGTATAGCCGTTTTTGGACCTACGACACCTAAGCATGACACGCCGCAACACACGATTATGGAGCCTACTACTGTTTATGGTATTAGTAAACAAACTGGAGAGCGATGGTGTGAGTATTACCATCAAAAATATGGTGTAGATGTTAGATCGATGAGGTATCCAGGGTTGATTTCATGGAAGACATTACCTGGCGGTGGTACGACAGATTATGCCATAGATATTTTTCACAAAGCGGTAGCAGGTGAAAATTACAATTGTTTTTTAAGTAAAGATACAGAGCTACCTATGATGTATATGGAAGACGCGGTAAGAGCTGCGGTAGAAATTATGCGTGCCCCAACGGAAGAAGTTATAGAGCGCTCCTCCTACAACCTTTCTGGCATGAGTTTTACACCACAAGATATTGCTACTGAAATAAAGAAGCACCTACCAGACTTTTCTATTAGTTATGAGCCAGATTTTAGACAGCAAATTGCAGATAGCTGGCCGAGTTCTATCGATGATGCTCCAGCCAGAAACGACTGGAACTGGAAACATGAATACGGCCTTGATCAAATGGTGGCTGAAATGTTATCTCATCTTAAATAAATAAGGCAAACTGCATTTGCTATTCTTATATTTGCAATAACCAAATTAAGATTATGTCATTTTCAAGTTTATTTGTGTCTGGCGAAAGTGCCAGAAATAAAAGCCATTTTGCAACATTAGTTACTCTTGCACAAGCTTCTGGTGTTAAAGAAGAAGAAAAAGTTGTTCTTAAACGATTTAAGTCTGTTCTAGACATATCAGATGCTGACTTTGAAGCAATTATGAAAAATCCAAAGTTATATCCTGTAACACCGCCTAATTCTAGTGAAGAGCGCATACAGTGGCTGCACGATCTTTTTAAACTTGTTTTTGCAGACCAGCTTATGGATGAGGTAGAGCATAAATTATTAAGAAAATATGCTACTGCATTAGGATATAATGATGAAGATGCAAAGTATCTAGTAGCACGATCTATAGAGATATTTAACGGTCACCTCAATCTAGAGGATTACAGATACTTATTGAATAAGAACAGATAGTTTTAAAACAAATTTTCTAAGCGGAAGCCTTTTTTAGATAGCGTTGCATACTTCGTTATCTATAAAAGGCGCTGTTATGAGGTCTTTCTTTAAGAAATCAAATTCTAAATGCTATTGCAGCCTCTTCTCTAAAACTGAAGTTATCGAGGATATTTACTCATGAATTCTTCTGCTTTTGTAACCATATTTTTACTCCCGCAATAGAAGGGTACTCGTTGATGTAATTCGGTAGGTTTGAGATCCATAATCCTTTGATGTCCGTCACTGGCTTTTCCTCCTGCTTGTTCTGCAATAAATGCCATAGGGTTGCATTCATAGAGCAACCTTAGTTTACCTTCTTTTGCCTTCGTACTTTTAGGATACATATAAACACCACCTTTTATCATGTTGCGATGTATATCGCTTACCAGACTACCTATGTAACGACTGGTGTAAGGTCGGTCACCTTCTTCTTCTTGGCAGTATTTGATATAATCTTTTACACCTTGTGGGAAATGAACATAATTCCCTTCATTGACACTATAGATGTTACCATCTTCAGGAAAAGTCATGTTAGGGTGAGAAAGATAATAAGTACCTAATGAGGGATTGAGTGTAAAGCCATTTACTCCATTACCTGTGGTATAAACGAGCATGGTAGAGGTGCCATAAATAATATAACCAGCGGCTACTTGCATATTGCCGGGTTGTAAAAAGTCTTCTAATTGTACAGGTGTCCCCACTGGTGTAACTCTTCTATAAATAGAAAAAATAGTTCCTACTGAAACATTTACGTCTATGTTGGAACTGCCATCTAGTGGATCCAAGGCAACTACGTATTTATTACCGTGATCCTTTCGCTCTCCTTCAATCGTAATAAAGTCATCATTTTCTTCACTCGCAATACCACAGACTATTTGTCTATTAGTAAGTGTTCTTATAAAGGTGTTATTTGCAAAAACGTCTAGCTTTTGTTGATCTTCTCCTTGAGTGTTGATCTCGCCAGCACTACCGGTAATATCTACCAGACCGGCTTTGTTTACTTCGTGATTGACCATTTTTGCGGCCAGCCTTATGGAGTTGATGAGTCTAGAGAGTTCGCCACTGCTGTACTGGAAGTCAGCTTGGTTTTCAATGATAAATTCTCCTAGGGATTGGTTTATTGTAGCCATAATTAGATCAGTTGTGCAAATATCTTAATAAAATAGTTCGTACTACAACGTTGTATTAGATACTTTTCACATTTCTTTGGGCAGGCTCATTTATATTTGCTAAAACTAGAATCATGATAGAGATAAGAGAAGCTACAAAAGAAGACTTTCCTAGAGTATTAGAACTTATTATGGAGCTGGCTATTTTTGAAAAAGAACCAGATGCTGTGGAGGTAACTGTGGAAGAATTAGAGCAAAACGGATTGGGAGAGCAGGCCCTTTTTAAATGTTTTGTAGGAATATACGACGGGAATATAGAAGGGATAAGTTTGTGTTACCCGCGTTTTTCTACTTGGAAAGGCAAGACGATTCATTTAGAAGACCTTATTGTAACAGAAAAAATGAGAGGTAAAGGTTTAGGAAAAGCTCTGTACAATAAAGTCCTGCAATATGCTTATGATCATCGTGTGAAACGGGTAGAATGGGTGGTGCTGGACTGGAATACAGATGCAGTAGCGTTTTATGAACGTACAGGAGCTACAATGATTAAGGACTGGTATCTTGCACAAATGGATCAACAGTCGTTAGAAAATTATATTAAAGGATAGATGAAGATATATAAATTTGGTGGTGCATCAGTTAAAGACGCTGACGGAGTGCGTAATGTGTTGAAGGTATTGCAGGTCACGGGTACTGAAGATTTAGGTATCGTGATTTCTGCTATGGGAAAAACAACTAATGCCCTAGAAGATGTAATTTCCAGTTATCAAAATAATGATGTTCATTATCTGGAGCTTATTGATGAGCTACACCTCAAACATTTGGCGATCATTGAAGGCTTGGAGATGCCCTTTGATGGTATAAAAGAGGAATGGTTGTTCCGCTTTCGCGAAAGCGGAATTAAAAAAGTAATAAAAGCAATTATAGAATCTCTCAAAGGCGAAATGTTGCGCAACCAAAGTAAAAATTACAGTTTTTTTTACGATCAAGTGGTCAGTCATGGTGAACTGCTCTCTACTAAAATAGTAGCAGCTTTTCTCAATGCTTGCGATATTCCATTGGTATGGAAAGATGCACGACAACTTATTAAAACCGATCAAAAATACCGAGATGCTGGTGTGAACTGGAAAGAAACGGAACAATTAGTTCTTCAATCCTGTAAAGGTCAGCCGTTTATAACACAAGGTTTTATAGGGTCTGATAACAATGGTTTTACCACTACCTTAGGTAGAGAAGGAAGTGATTATACAGCGGCTATTCTAGCGTATTGTCTTAATGGCTCTGGAGTAACTATTTGGAAAGATGTACCTGGTGTTCTCAATGCAGATCCACGGGTTTTTGAGCAAACCGTATTATTAAATAAGATTCCATACAACGAGGCAATTGAGCTGGCGTTTTATGGAGCATCTGTCATCCACCCTAAAACCTTGCAGCCACTTCAAGGAAAAGAAATTCCTCTTTATGTAAAGTCATTCATAAACCCTCAGGAAGAAGGTACAGTGATTACTGCTGTAGAAACTATTGAGCCGTTGACGCCTTGCTATATTGTGAGAAAGAATATGGTTTTTCTTAAGATTTCTTCTAGGGACTTCAGTTTTATAGGAGAAAATAATATTTCGGATATTTTCCAAGAGTTGAGCAGTCATAAAATGCAAGTAGGCTTGCTACAGAATAGTGCGATAAGCTTTTCTCTTTGTGTAGAAGATAAATACGCTAAAATAAATGAACTTCTTAAAGATCTAGAATCTCGTTATCGAGTAAGTCATGTAGAAGGAGTTTCCCTATACACAGTGAGGCATTATGATGGAGATGCTATTGAATTTATAGAGTCTGGAAAGACTGTTTTGTTAAAGCAACGTGCACAAGAAACGCTACAATTAGTCGTTAAAGAATAGAGGCCCTACATTTATATTATATTTGTATACTTATACCAACCAATTTTTATGGGACTAGTCAACGCAAAAGAGGTAGCAAAAGCTATCCACATAGATAAATACGGTTTCTTAGGAACTCTAGGTGGGTGGGCGTTGATGAAGCTTTTACGCATTTCTACTCTTAATAAATTATATAACAGGCATAAAAATAAAGACACCGCTGACTTTTTAAACGGTCTTTTAGAGGACCTTCAAATTGAGTTTGAAATTCCAGAGGAAGATTTAAGACGTATTCCTAAAATGGGGGCTTTTATCACTATTTCAAATCATCCATTAGGAGGAGTAGACGGAGTTTTATTATTAAAGTTACTTTTAGAACGCCGTCCTGACTACAAGATCATAGCAAATTTCTTGCTGCACCGTATTGAGCCTTTGAAGCCTTATATTATGCCGGTAAACCCTTTTGAAGATCGTAAAGACGCAAAGTCCAGCACTGCTGGTTTTATGCAGGCTATAAGGCATCTTAACAATGATTTGCCTTTGGGTATTTTTCCAGCAGGAGAAGTTTCTACCTACAGAGATGGAAAGCTAGTGGTAGATAAAAAGTGGGAAGAGAGCGCTATGAAATTGATTCAAAGAGCTGAGGTTCCCGTAATCCCTATTTATTTCCACGCAAAGAACAGCCGCATGTTTTACATGCTCGCAAAGCTTAGTGATGTTTTTAGAACCGCAAAACTTCCATCTGAAGTACTGTCTCAAAAAAACCGAGTAGTTAAGGTGAGAATAGGAAATCCTATTTCTGTTAAGGCACAAAAGGAACATGAATCTCTAAATGATTTTACAGACTTCTTACGCAGGAAAACTTACATGCTTTCTAAGCCTTATGACAAAGAATCAAAGAGGTTAAGTGATATTCCTAACGCTATCAAGATACCAAAAGCTCCCAAAAAAATAGCCGCTACTACAGATCAAAAATCCATGATTAAAGAAGTAGATGCTTTGAGAGAAATGGGAGATAAACGTCTTCTGGAATCAAAAAACTACGAAGTATTTTTATCTAAAAAAGTGCATATTCCTAATATTTTAACAGAATTGGGAAGATTGAGAGAGATTACTTTTAGGGCGATAGGAGAAGGAACTAATAATGCGACAGACCTCGATCATTATGACGACTATTACCATCAAATGTTTTTGTGGGACAGAGATGCTAATCGCATTGCAGGTGCGTATCGCATGGGAATGGGAAGTGAGATCAGTAAGGTTTATGGTATGGAAGGCTTTTACCTTAATGAGCTTTTTAAATTTGAACCAGAGTTGCATAAAATGATGAGTGAGTCTATAGAAATGGGACGCGCATTTATCATTAAAGAATACCAATTAAAACCCATGCCCCTTTTCCTATTGTGGAAGGGTATCGTGCATTGTACGTTGAGATTTCCTGAGCATAAATATCTTATAGGAGGTGTGAGTATTAGTAATAAATTCTCTAATTTTTCTAAGTCTCTTATGATTGAATTTATGAAGAGTAATTATTATGATCCTTATGTGGCGCAGTACATCACTCCTAAGAAGGACTTTAAAGTAAAATTAGAAGATGCTGACAAAGACTTTATATTTGATGAAAGTGAGGCAGATCTTAACAAGTTTGATAAGATTATAGACGAGCTAGAGCCTAATGAATTGAGGTTACCCGTGTTGATTAAGAAATATGTAAAACAAAACGCCAAGGTAGTAGCCTTTAACGTAGACCCCTTATTTAATAATGCTGTAGATGGTTTAATGTATATACGTATCGCAGACCTTCCAGAAAGTACCGTAAAGCCAGTCTTAGAAGAGTTCCAGGCAGAGATGGAGTCTAAGTATTTCGATGGGCAAGATGATACGAAAGAAGAGGGATAATTCTAAAAGATGAGATTCTTACTACTTTCTTGTTTGTTTTTTTGGACCGCTTTTTCTCAAGGACAAAGATTAATCGGTAAAGTAATAGATAGTAAAACACATGAATTCATAAGTGGAGCTTCTGTATATATAGACGGCACAACTATAGGTGTAATTACCGATTTTAACGGTGATTTTAATCTAAGTTATCCTACAAATACAGATGCTAAGCTAGTCATAAGAATGATGGGTTATGAATTATTAGAATTTAAAAATCCGCTAGAGGTAGATTTAAGTAATCTACAATTAATTCAAAAGGTAAATGAATTAGATGCCGTAATCATAGATCCAGATCCATGGACCAGGACTAGAAAAGAAAACTATTTTAAACGGTATTTTTTAGGTGGTACTGAACTAGCAAAAAGCTGTACAATAGTTAACCTTGATAGTGTTAAACTAAGATTTAATCCATCGACTGCCATATTATCTGCTCGTTCTAGAGTCCCTATAAAAGTCGAGAATAAAGAATTAGGGTACTTGATTGAAGTAGATGTGGAGTTGTTTGATATGCATTTTAATAAACTAGATAGCTTACGCATAAAAATCCTGGATAAAAGCAGGCCTTTCTTGTTTTCTTTATCCCCTTTTCTAACAGAAGGGGCAACTACTTCAAAATTTAATGAGCTGTATTCAAAAGAACGCAAATTAAACCGCTCTATCAGAAAAAGAAGAAAATTCTATCCGTTATCAAGCCTTTATTTTTATAGATCCTTATGTGCAGATAGTTTAGATAGCGCTGGGTTTCAAATTTTTTACGATAACAGGAAAGTGGAAACAAGGGAGCACATTAGAGTTAGAAAGAAAGGAGAGTTTTATAAAATAAGTTTTAGAAATAAGGTGTATACTATTATTGATTCTAATAAAAATAAGTCTAGAATAGCTCCTTTATCTCAGACTATATTCATTAATAATAAGGGAAAATCTGTAGGTGAAGATGGAATAGCTACCAACAAAGGCTCCTTATTATTTCAAGGTTATTTTGCTCAACTAGGTAAGAGCGGTTTATTACCTTCAGATTACAGTCCTAATGATTAAAAGAATAATGAAAAAAAAACGATTTATATTCCTTCTTATTCTCATCCCTTTATCAATTAACGCGCAGTTCATAAAAGGAACTATTACAGACGCCACTTCAAAGGAACCTTTGCCCTCTGTAAACATTTACTTTTCAGGCACCTCAAAAGGGACCATTACTGACTTTAATGGGGATTTTAAAATTTCTTATTATGAAAATAGTCAGAGTATTTTTACCGTAAGCCTATTAGGCTATGAAACACAAATTTTTAGCGATCCTTTGAATACCGACTTTTCTAATCTTGAATTACAACCTAAAGTAGGGGAGCTTCCAGCGGTTTATCTCTATCCAGATCCATGGAGCCGTGAGAAAAAGGAGAAGTACTTTATCAAACAATTTTTAGGCACTACTTTAATTGCAAAGGAATGTAGTATTCTCAATCTCGATAAAGTGAGAATGCGTTTTAATCCATCTACTAAAAAGATGACTGCTTATGCTGAAGAGCCTCTACTAATAGAAAATAGAGATTTAAATTACCTAGTAACCTATAACTTGACAGATTTTGAAATCACTTTTGAAGAGCTAAGCTTAGAAAATGTGGAAATGAGCGGCTCCATGGAATTTCCTACTCATTATATGATTTCTTCTTACTTTGTAGGCAGTGCCTTTTTTAAAGAATTAAATGAAAAAGATGCTAAAAGAGGATGGGTGAGACGTCATCGCAAACGCGCTTATAAAGTTTCTGAATTGCGATTATTTAAACTAATTGCCGAAAACAGATTTGACGAAGAAGGGTACCATCTCGTTTTTGACAGAAAAAAAGTAGTGGTAAAAGACCACATCAGAAGCAGGAAAAAGGGAGCTTTATATATCGTTGATTTTAGAGAGAAACAATACGAAATTATGGACCCTCAGAATTTTCAATCTGCTATATATCTTGACACCCCTAAATTAGTCATTTCAGATGCTGGTAATGTTCTCAATTATAAAGTTTTAAAAACAGGCGGCTTTGTTTCTAATTTAAAGGTGTCCGGTATGTTACCTTTAGATTATAAGATGGAGTAGAGGCTAAGCTTTTTTTGTTTTTTTCTGTAGGTATTGTTCTGCAAATTCTGTGCAGTAAGCTTGTAATTCTTTGCGACTGGTTTTAAAAGCAGTTTTGATTTCCTTATCAGTTCCTTGTGTGGTATCAAGACTGTCCATTTTGAGATGAAAAACAGTTGCTTTTTTGGTTTTTGACTTAGCGAGCAGATGTGCTTTATCTGAAAAGGTAATGATATAATCAAAGTCAATTTCTTCCACATCTTCAAAATTCCTTCTAGACTTCTCTACAGGTATGCCTAAAGAGTCCATTACTTTTAAGGCCATTTGATGAATAGGTAGGGGTTCTATCCCAGCACTGAGCACCCGTGTCTTTTTCGAACTATAATAGTCCAGAAATCCTTGTGTCATAGGACCTAAGGTGGAATTTGTAGTACTGAGAACTAGAATTTTTAAAGCCATTATTTTCAACGACAAACATCAATAATCATGTTTGTGTTAACGCAAAGTTAAGACCATTAATTCTTGTGTACAAAAAAAGGTCTTAAACTTAACATTTAAGACCTTATACGGTTGATAATCAGCGGTTTTTTAAAACCAGCCTTTTTTGTTTACTTGATAGGTGTAATAAAACTCTTCATCAGACTTCGTCAGATAAATAATCCCTTCTATCAAGCCTATAATACCTAAAGCTCCACAGCTTACAATACCTAAAATCAACTGGATAATACCCTCTTGGTTGTATCCCAATATAAACTTGTGTATACCAAATGTTCCTAGTAAAATACCCATTATACCAGCTAGAACCTTTTTGTTTTCTTGATTATTTAAAGTTTGATTAAAGTTTTGTTGAAAATCTTTGGCACTTTCTTTTGCGTTGTTTGCAGCGTCGTTAAATGTTTCCTTTGCGTTGTCAAATCCTTCTTTTGCAGAATCCTTTGCATTGTCAAAGCCACTTTTTGAACTATCGTATCCTTCTGTACTCATGTTTGTTTTTTTAAGTTGGTAGTGTTAAATGTAGTTTATTTTTCAAATAGGTGTTCATTTCTAGGCTCCCAAAGTTCTACTTTACCGCCATCACAATCTATAACCCATCCAAATTTATCGTAATCTTATTCTTCTATCTTACCGACTACTTCAACACCATTTTGTTTCAGTTCTTCCAGCAAACTTTTTAAATCGGCTAATCGGTAATTGATCATGAAGTCTTGTTTACCCGGTTCAAAATACGTAGAATCAGATTTAAAAGGGCTCCACTGTTGGCTTGCTTTTTTATCGAGTTGTACACTTTCAGCTTGCCAGAAGTTACATCCATAGTCACCTAGTGGTAATCCTAAATGCTTTGATTACTATGCTTTTGTTAACTCTGTATCTTTGCATTTAAAGAAATCACCACCTATGCCGGTTACTTTTTTCATGACAACTTATAGTTTTCAATGATTTTATCTGCAATTACTTCAGCCAGTTTATATTTAGATTCTAGGGTCCATCCAGCCACATGCGGACTCAACAATACGTTATCCATTTCTAATAGTGCTGCAAATGCTGTTGGAATTTCGCTATTGCGAAAGAGAGATTCAAAAGAACCTTTTTCATATTCCAGTACATCCAGTCCAGCACCTAAAATTTTGTTGCTTTTAAGAGCTGCAACTAAGTCGGCAGTGACTACAGATTTTCCTCTGGCCGTATTGATCAAGTAGAATGGTTTTTTAAATGCCGCTATAAATGCTGCATCGATCATTTCTATAGTCAATTCTGTTTGTGGAGTATGAAGACTCAACACATCGGCTTGTTGTTGTAATTCTTGCAGGCTTACTTGAGTACAATTCTTATTTCCTACATTTTCTTTAATATCATAACAAATCACTTTACAGTCAAAACCAGAAAGTTTTTCAGCAAAAGCTTTTCCCATATTTCCATAGCCTATAAGTCCTATGGTCTTTCCGTCCAGTTCTAAGCCGCGATTTTCTTCTCTACGCCACAGTCCAGATCGTACTTCTCTATCTGCTCTATTTAAATGATTGAATAATGAGAGCAACATTCCCAAGGCGTGTTCTCCTACTGCATTTCTATTTCCTTCTGGCGCGTTGTAACAAGATATTCCTAATTCTTTTGCAATGTCCAGGTCTATATTTTCCAGTCCAGCGCCTACGCGACCTATGAATTTTAAAGACGTAGCTGCTTTTAAAAAGGGAGCATCAATAGGAAAACGACTGCGTACGATCATGCCGTCGTAATTGCCTATCACTTTCATGATGTCTTCTTTAGGCGACGTATAATCATAATGATTTTCAAAACCAGCTGTTGCTAGTTTTTGCGCAAGAACATCATGATTGCTGTCTAGGTGAAGTATTTTCATATTTTAACTTCTATTTTAAAACTTTAAGTTCCATAAATTACGGATTATTAATTTGCTGGTATAAATTTTTAATGGCTAATTATAAAAGATTTGATTTTTGCAATAATTTTGATTTCTGGAGATTGGAATTTTTATAATAGGCTAACCTATCTTCCGTCTTTCTAAAGGAAAGAAACCTCTGTGAGGCTTTATATTTTAAAATCAGTAATTAGCTTTTGTTATTGGAGATTTTGATTTTGATTTTATTTGGAACTTGACTTTCCGCATCCCTCATCCCACATAGCTTTTAGACCTCTACCATATTGAGTTCTTGCTCATAGTCGTATTGCAAGTCTTCATGAAGTGTAGAAATACGAGTTTTGATAATAATAAGTTGTCTTTCCATAAGGTCGCGCATGGTTTTGCTGCGCAATACTTGCGGATGCGTCTCTCTCATTAATCGGCAGAAGTGGATCAAAATAGAGACCTCTGTCTCCTTACTTCCTGAATAACGCACATATTTTTTAGACTCCCGAAGGACTTTGCGCACACCTTTTTGAAGACGGTAATTATTTGCCGTATTTAGTGCTAGAAACATATTATCTAGAAGCGTTTTTACATTTGCCACATAGTCATCTTCGTGAGTAGATTCAAAAAGTAAATAGGTAAGGAGTTCTTTGTTTTCTTTTTTAAATCGAGATAGCCGCAGAATGATCTTGATCAAGTCATCATCTGACCTGAATTTGAGTTCTTCCTTTAGTTCTTTTACCGTAGCCGTTTTCATAAAGTGAAGATACGCATTGGACGAGAGTTTTTAGTAAATCAAAAGTTAGAAAAGTGTCTATGTATTTGTGATAATTCCTCTTTCGCCCTGAGCTTTCTTAGGATAAACTTTTATTTGAATAATAAAATCAAAAGCAGCACACACATCACATTCTTTAAATACCAATAATAGCCTTTGCAATCATAAAATAGATTAAAATTCCAAAAATATCATTGCTGGTAGTAATAAATGGCCCAGTAGCAAGTGCGGGGTCTATACCTCTTTTGTGCAGCGCTAGTGGAACAAAAGTGCCCACTAGTCCAGCCATAATAATTACTGCAAATAAGGATATCGAAATAGCTATAGAGGTTACAAACTCACCATTTGCAATATAGGTATAGGCAAATAAAAGAATCGCTAGTATAACTCCATTTAACATAGCGAGCAATACTTCTTTAATCAATCTATTTCCTATACTTCCTTTTAGATCGTCATTTGCGATACCTTGTACGATGATCGCACTGGACTGCACTCCTACGTTTCCTGCCATAGCGGCTATTAATGGAGTGAAGAAAAATAATACGGCGTGCTTTTCAAAGATCTCTTCAAAACCACCCATAATCGCGGCAGCGCCTATACCACCTAAAAGACCTAAAACGAGCCAAGGCAGTCGCGCTTTGGTCAATTCTAAAATACTGTCATTTGCTTCTACGTCTTGCGAGATACCACTTGCGAGTTGGTAATCTTTTTCTGCTTCTTCTGTAATAAAATCTACAATATCGTCAATGGTGATACGACCTACGAGACGTTCTAATTCATCAACTACAGGAATGGCCTCTAGATCGTACTTACGCATGATACGAGAGACTTCTTCTCCAGGAGTGTTGACGGTTACAAAATCAACTTTAGGAATATAAACGTCCTTTATAGGTGTAGATTCCTTGCTGGTTAATAGGTCTTTTAAGGAAAGCCTTCCTTTGAGTTTGTTGTTGTTATCTACTACATATATGGAGTGCACACGAGTCACGTTTTTTGCTTGCGCGCGCATTTCACTCACACATCCAGTAACGGTCCAATTTTCATTAACACGCACCAATTCTTTAGCCATCAGTCCACCAGCACTGTTTTCATCAAAACGCAACAGATCAACAATATCCTCTGCATGTTGTTCATCAATTATTTCATTGATTACTTCTTGGGCGATATCATCAGGAAGTTCGTTTAAGATATCTGCCGCATCATCGGTATCCATCTCTTCCAGCTCTTCAGCGATTTCTTTGGGAGAAAGTGCATTAAGGACGCGATCTCGCTGGTCTTCATCCAGCTCCATTAAAGCTTCAGAAGTTTTTTCTGAATCGAGGAGCTTTACGATATATACAGCTTGTTCCAGATTGAGTTCGTCAATAATTTCTGCAATATCAGCAAAGTGGAGTTCTTCTAAGATGTGTTCCAGCTGTTTACTATCATTGACTTCAATCAGTGATTGTATCTCTTCTATAAAGTCTTTTGTGATGTTAAACTGCATGATTAAGGCTTAAGAGGCAAATATAAATTTTTGGATAAGAGAAATAGAGTTTTTTAAAGCAAAATGTTTGGTGATCGCGGTCTTATGAGGTATTTTAATAACTTATATGGAGGGTGTTGAAGGAATATCGTTTTTACTAAACATATCAAAGCCAATACTTGGTAGGTGGATCCAGGAAGGAGCTAGTTGTTAAAACATAAAGTTAAGTCTCTGCTTAAGTGAATGTATATCTTAACTAACTCCAGAAGCACTTTCCGGTCCCTCTAATAATACCAGCATATTCTAGAACAAAGTATTTATTATTCCAATTAACCTACTCCATAAGTGATCTCATGCTCATCTAACAGGGAAAGCAACTCGGCACTTACATTTACCTTTTGTAATCTAGCAGACATATCTATCGATATTTTCTCTTCATGATCTTTAAGATTAAAATACAAACGTTGATCTCCTTTGTGTTTATCTAGTGCTTCCTTCAAAAGTTCGATACGCTCTTCTAAAACTTCACTCACGTGAAACTCAATGGTTAACTTTTTGGCAGCGCTTGCCATAACGTCTTGTAGTTGCCCCATTTGTGTAAACAGGATACGAGGATCTCTTGGCCTACCCGTGTTTTTATCTAACCAGCCTTGTTGAATCTTTACCTTAGCGTGCAAGAAGGAATTTGGGATTAAAAAGTGTCTGAATTTTAAATAGTCCTCACCGAAGATTCTGAATTCGTGAGTCTCGTCATAATCTTCTAGCGTGAACATTCCCCAAGGTTTGTTTGCCTTACTCATCATGTGTCTGGCTTCTGTAATAACACCGCAAAAAGTAAGCTCTCTGTTGACTAAGGGTTCTAGTTCTTTCATGGCTGCCAGGTTTGCATTACAAAAGAATTTGATTTCCTTTTTGTAATCGTCTAATGGGTGACCAGAAATATAGATTCCTACGACCTCTTTTTCTCTTTTTAGTTTTTCCATCGCACCCCAATCGTCGCAAATAGGCAATTGTGGTTCTGGAATTTGTACATCACTTGCTTCTCCAAAAAGACTCACTTGGGAACTATTTTCATTTTCTTGAAACTTCTGAGCATATTTCACTACTTGTTCTAAAAATATCTGACCGTTATCAAATTCATAGAAAAACTGTGCTCTATTTTCACCACCTAAACCGTCAAAACCACCACTTAAGGCTAGTGCTTCAAAAGACTTTTTATTTGCCGCTCGCAAGTCGATACGCTTTGCCATATCAAAGATACTTTTGTAATGTCCCTTTTTTCTGTTATCTATAATGGTCATTACAGCTGCATGACCTAACCCTTTTACAGCCCCCATCCCAAAACGAATTGCACCTTTAGGGTTAACGGTAAATTTATAATTGGATTCATTCACATCTGGACCCAGCACATCCAGTCCCATACGACGGCATTCATCCATGAACTTAGTCACATCCTTGATCTGATTCATGTTGTTAGACAAAGTAGCAGCCATAAATTCGGCGCCATAATTTGCTTTTAAGTAAGCGGTCTGATAAGCAATCCAGGCATAACAAGTGGAGTGTGATTTGTTAAACGCATAAGATGCAAATGCTTCCCAGTCTTTCCATACCTTTTCTAAAATGCTACGGTCATGTCCGTTTGCTTCTCCAGCATCTAGGAATTGTGGCTTCATTTTTTGAAGTGTGGCTATCTGTTTTTTACCCATAGCCTTTCTTAATACATCAGCATCACCCTTGGAGAAATTGGCTAGTTTTTGAGAGAGTAACATAACTTGCTCTTGATACACTGTAATACCGTAAGTTTCCTTCAGGTATTCTTCCATGGCATCTAGATCATAAACAATGTCTTTACGACCGTGCTTGCGATCAATAAATTCTGGAATATATTCTAAGGGCCCAGGTCTATACAAAGCGTTCATAGCAATAAGATCGGCAAACTGTGTAGGCTTGAGTTCTCGCATGTATTTTTGCATTCCCACACTTTCATACTGGAAAATAGCAGTTGTTTCTCCACGCTGGAACAGCTCATATGTTTTCTCGTCATCTAGAGGGATGGACTCTATATCCAGTTCTATTCCATGACGTTCTTTTATAATGGCGACCGTATCCTTGATCTGACTTAAGGTTTTTAATCCTAAGAAGTCCATTTTTAACAATCCTGCGCTTTCTACGACTTCGTTATCAAACTGAGTGACATAAAGATCAGAATTCTTTGCTGTAGCGACAGGAACGAAGTTGGTCAGATCATCTGGTGTGATGATCACTCCACAGGCATGAACACCCGTATTTCTGACAGAACCTTCAAGAATTCTAGCTTGTTTTAAGGTCTCGGCAATCAGATCATTACCAGCGGCGAGGCTTCTTAGTTCTCGCACCATATCAGCATCATCTCCACGAAATTTACCACTAATTTCATTATCCTCTAAGGCAAAAATCTTTTTAAGCTTAGCAAAATCAGGAATTAACTTTGCTACACGATCTGCATCTTGTAGTGGTAGATCGAGTGCTCTTGCGGTGTCTCTTATGGATGACTTTGCCGCCATGGTCCCATAAGTTATAATTTGCGCTACTTGGGAAGAACCGTATTTTTCAATAACGTAATCCATAACCTTATATCGATTTTCATCATCAAAATCAATATCAATATCGGGCATGGACACTCGATCAGGATTTAGGAAACGTTCAAAAAGTAAGTCGTAGTGAATGGGGTCTACATTTGTAATTCTTAAACAATAAGCCACGGCACTACCAGCAGCAGATCCACGTCCCGGGCCTACGGCAACATCCATTTCTCTTGCTGCCTTGATGAAATCCCAAACGATCAAGAAATAACCTGGATAACCTGTATTTTGAATAACGCTCAGTTCAAAATCGAGACGTTCTTTGATATCATCTCCAAAATCTTCTCCGTAGCGCATTTTTGCACCTTCATAAGTAAGGTGTTTCAAGTAAGCATTTTCTCCGTTTTTAGTTTTCCCGCTGGCGTCATTAAGATCTATAAATTCTTCAGGGATATCAAAAGCTGGAAGTAATACATCCCTAGCGAGTTCATAAGCTTCTACTTTATCAACGACTTCTTGCACATTCAAAATGGCTTCTGGCAAGTCTTTGAAGAGTTCCTTCATCTCTTGTGCAGACTTGTAGTAATATTCTTGGTTAGGTAATCCATAACGATACCCGCGTCCACGACCTATAGGTGTTGCTTGTTTTTCATTATCTTTTACACAAAGTAAAATATCGTGAGCATTGGCATCTTCTTTATGGACGTAGTAGGTATTGTTAGTAGCGACAATTTTCACATGGTGCTTGTGGGCAAAGTTGATCAGCACTTCGTTAGCACGATTTTCATCTTCTTGACCGTGGCGCATTACTTCTATATAAAGATCATCGCCGAAGTGTTTTTTCCACCACAATAAAGCTTCTTCAGCTTGATTTTCTCCTAGATTCAATATCTTAGAAGGAACTTCACCATACATGTTTCCGGTAAGAACAATAAGGTCTTCCTTGTATTCTTCAATCAGTTTTTTATCTACTCTAGGCAAATAATAAAAGCCTTCTGTATAAGCTCTACTTGCCATTTTTGCTAGATTGTGATAACCATTTTTGTTTTTGGCAAGAATTACTATTTGATAACCGTTGTCCTTATGTGTGCGGTCCAGCATGTCTTCACATACTTGAAACTCACAACCTATAATGGGTTTTATAGGTTTTTTTTGTTCTCCATCTTCAGCATCTACAAGACTGGCATTATGAGCCTTTACTGCTTTTACAAAGTGGAATGCTCCCATCATGTTAGCATGGTCAGTCATAGTAACTGCCAGCATATTATTTGCTGCAGCGGCTTTTACGAGATCTCCTACACTTGCGGTAGATTGTAATATAGAAAACTGACTGTGACTATGAAGATGTGCAAATTTTGCATCACTTAATTCATTTAAATTTTCTTTAATTTCTTCTTTAGAAATTTCAGGACTTTCATCAGTATTAAGTTTTTCAGATGCTTTTTTAAGGTTGAGATGTTTTATTCCTACTGCAGTGATGGTCGTAGGGTTGCTTTCGCGAAAGCGTGCCATATATCCATCCTCAAAACCTAATTTCTCTAGCGAGTAATGCCCTTTTCTAAGGAGTTCTAAGAAACAGCGAGTCGTTGCTTCCACATCTGCTGTGGCGTTATGTGCTTCTCCAAATGGCTGATTAAAAAGAAATTGGTGCAATTCGGTAAGTGTAGGCAATTTAAATTTACCATACCGGCCACCAGGAATTTGACACAAATTTGCTGTTTGTTCGGTACAAGTATCAAGAACTGGAAGTTCTTGTAAGTCGTTACCTATTTGAGCACGTACGAACTCTGATCCGGTAACATTCAAGTCAAATTTTAAATTCTGACCTACGACAAACTTTGTTTTACTCAAGGCTATGTTGAACTTCTCTAGCATCTCTATGAGAGGAATTCCATCTTTTTGAGCTAGTGCTGTAGAAATACCGTGAATGCGCTCTGCGTCATAGGGAATATCAAATCCATTAGGTTGTATCAAGTAATCTTGTGCCTCGATTAGGGTTCCCATCTCGTCATGTAGTTGCCAGGCTATTTGAATCACTCGAGGCCAGTTGTCTATATCAGTATAAGGTGCATCCCAGCGTTTAGGCAATCCAGTGGTTTCAGTGTCAAAGATGAGATACATGTACGTAATTTATGAAGTGTTAATAGCAAAATGATGAAGGCCTAAAACAAAAATTATAATTCTTTTAAAAGTCTGTTTAATAGACATTTGATGTAGAATGAAAATTTCAATTCAGGATTTTAAATATAGCATATTAAGCTGTTTTCTTAAAATCTAGTTATGAACAATCGACCCTAATAATGGTTGGTTACTTTAAAATAAAAAAGCCCGACCAAAAATTGATCGGGCTCAAAAGAATTATTATAAATCCTTTATTATGCTATTTCTTCCATGGCACTTATTCTACTCAGCGCGTTTAAAATATTATTTCGGTGAGTGGTCAACATGTTTTTTGTTGATGGTGGTAATGTTGTTTCTGATATAATAGAATTGTACTCTTCTAAGGCTGTTTTTTCTCCACGTATCGCTTCTTCTAAAATCGATTCCTCGTTGTTAGAAGTGAAGGTAGATTTAATATTCATCCATGTGCGGTGGGCATCTCCTTTTAAGCTTGTTCCTTTATCAGGACTCTCGCCAAAGTTTCTAATTTCTTCTTTCAATTCGTGTCCGAAGTTATATCGTTCTTGGGCTTGCATCGTAAAGAAATCTTTTATCCTACTGCTATCTACTTTGTCTTTGGCTAATTTATATCCAGCCTCTGCATCAAAGTTTTTAGTTAGTAAATCGTTTAATCTTTCTGATACTTCTTTTGTATACTTCATGATATTAGTTTGTATGGTTTCTAAATTACTTGTTGATTTAATATAAGAATAAGAAGGAGTTGTAAACGACTATTTGTGAAAGGTTTAGTCCAAGTTTAGTATAGAATTAAAGAATTTACGTACAAATGATGTTTTTTGTTAAATGAATTAACAGTCTATGTATACTACTACTACTTAACCGCTTTCGCAAAAGCGTACACAAAATCTATAACTTAATCAATTTCAAAGCCTGAGAAACACCAGAGTCTCCTTGCAGCTCTATAAAATACACTCCAGAAGTCAAAAACAGTACATCTATTCTGTTATCACCATCAATACTACCTGATAATACTTGCTGACCAGAAATATTATAAATAGAATAGGAAGTAAATGATAAATCACCAGTTATCTCTACAAAGTCTGTTGCTGGGTTAGGAAAAATAGAAACTTGATTAACGCTTTCTTCTTCAATACTAAGTGGCACTCCAGCACAATCGGTAGTTGCTAGACGTGCATACCAGAAATCAGTTTCTCCACTACCATTGATTTGTAAAGGAGTGATCCCTGTATTGTTTTGAAATAGCGTACTTCTCATATAACCTCCTACAACATAGTTACCAAAATTATCTGTTGCAATAGCTGTAGCTTCATCTTGTTGACCAGCTGGACCTAATACATCTTCAATTCCTAATACATTGCCTGTTGTAGTATCAAATCTTACAACTACAGGATCTGCCAACCAGCTTGATGGACGGTTAAAGGTTTGAGAACCCCAATTACTGGGAACTTGCATACCTGTGGCTATTGCTACTTCATTTCCATTAATGGTAACGGAATGACTCGAAGCTTCAGTTCCTATGACTGGATTGCTACCCCATAACAAGCTTCCTTGACTATTTATTTTTATTAAAAACGGAGCATAACCACCAGCTGTTCCACTTGCGTTAGTTTGTGTAAAAGTGTGTCCTGCTAATGTATCAGGAGCTGGAAAACCACTATCAACAGCTGTATTCCCTTCTCCTGTAATATAAATATTAGACTGACCATCCACAGCGATATCAACAATACTTGTTCCTTGTTCACCACCTGTATTCTCTATACGCCAGATTTGATTACCATTACTAGCATCTACCGCTGCAAGAGCTGTATAACCGATAACATTTGAACCTAGAAAACTTATAGTCTGACTACCCACGGTAGTTTTATGAACACTTATATAATACCTATTTAATATTTCATCCATAGTTACTACTGAAGCGTATGTTGCCCTACCATTAGTAAATTGTAAATCAACTGGAGTCTGTCCTAAATAAGTTCCTTGATCATCAAATCTAAATATGGCATAATTATCTGTATTAGTCGTATAAACTCCATTGATATGAGTTCCTGCACCCATCGTCATCAACCAATGCGTGACATTATTAGCATCTGTATAATGTCCAAAAGTGTAAGATTTTTGAATATCTTGAATACTAGTGGCATCTTTCTGTGGTCTTTGCAGCCATTGAAATACTCCAGCACTGTCATATTTTATTAAAAATAAATTTTTATTATGAGGTCCAGGAGTAGTTAATGTTAAGTTTGAATTGATAATTACATCTGTATCAAAGTGAATAAAGTTATCATTTGAAGATCCTCGCCCCAAAACATAACCTGACACATAAATATTATCATTTGAGTCAATAGATAAATGTTGCGTTAAATCATCATTGTGTCCACCTATTGTTTTTTGCCATCTCACACTTCCATTACAATCTGTAGAAAACAAAAAAATGTCATTTCCAAAATTGGGCCGGTTGTAATTCGTAAAAGGAATACCGTTTAAATTAGTATTGTTACTAGAAACCGTTGCTAGATAGTAATAGTTGTTTTGGCTATCCACCACAATATCTCTGATATGTTCATATTCATTAATAGTATTTGGATTGCTACCAAAATTTATATCTCCACCACCACGAGCTGCCCAAGTATATTCTTGGGCGAGGCAATTTGCGATGGGAATAGAAATCAATACCAATAGAATCATCATTTTTTTCATAATACTATCTTTTAATTAAGTAGTGTAGGACTGTACTAAAATTTCTCCATTGTTTCTTATGAGTACAATGTATTGAGTAGGCTTTAAAAAGGATACATCAGCTTGTTTAGTTCCACTAGCTGTTGTCAATCTAGTGTCATACATTTTTAAACCGTTTAAGTCGTAAATTTCTAATTGTACATTTTCCATATCAGTAGAAAACAAATTGTAAGTAATAGTAGCTTTTTGATCTACTGGATTAGGACTAATTGCCATACTTGATTTCTCAGTTTCTCCATTTTCTACTCTTACTTCAGGAAACTCTATAGTTGCTATAGTAAAACAATCACCCTCAAAGTGAGATGCCTGCATATTTATAACAGTACTTCCTCCTACAAATGGAGTTTGTGGCGTAAATCGTAATGGATTGAGCGCTACACTTCCATTTGCTGGCACAAATATAGAAGATGGTGTGAAAAATCCATTCCCGCCAGAAATACTCAACTGTACATTTAAATCAAAAGAAGAATTATTTACTAAAACACCAAATATTTCAAAATATATAAAAGGTTCATCTATCAATTCAATTTGCTCTATGTCTAACTCTATTTCACAATTGTCACAGTCCTCATTTTGAGTGATCACCAGTGGATCGCTTAGTTGCGCACAATTATACTCATTAGTAACGGTTAGGTCGATAGTCCACGTTCCTTGTCCCAAATACACATTAGGCTCTATATCGCTAGAAGAGATTAAAGTTCCATTAGTATTGGTAAAAGTCCATTCGTGAGAAATCAAGATAGATCCTGAAGGGTCAAATGAATTATTTACCGTTTGAAAATCTCCTTCACACCTATCATTAAGTCCAGATAGAAATGTAAAATCGGCAATTGGTGCTGCGATGACTTCTACACAAATAGCTTTTCTGATTATTGTTCCATCTAACAAAGTGACTTGAACGCTAATATTTCCAGAATTGGTAAAATTATTCCATAACACGGTAAAATCTGGGTTTTGATTTGCGGAAGAAGTAATTCCGCCTGCTTGATCCCATATAACACTGTCTATATTTCCATCCGGATCGCTTAAAGAAAAAGTGACCTCAGTATTTTCACAAAACTTAATACAAACATCTTCACTTATTTGTTCAATAGGAACTAATACGCCAAATTCATCTACGTCATCATCATACTCTACGCATCCTACACTAGAATCCCATGTTAAATTTATGTTCGATTGAGCAAAAGAAAAGTTAGTGACAAAAACTAGAAATAATATAAGAGCAGTTGATCGGTAAAATGAATTATTCAAAGTGAGAGATATTTGTTAACTACTCATAAATATAAAATTAATATTTAGTAGAAACTAATTAATTATAAATATCCCCTTGAAGAATAGCTCTTTAGGCACTTTTTGGATTGATAATTCTAATATTCCTACTGTGTTTTTGTCTTGCGCTTTTATGAAGTTCCACTTTCGCGAAAGCGAGATTATATTCATAAAAAAAGCCCAATCATAAGATCAGGCTTTATAATTAAATAGAATTGATGTTCATCTAAGAACCGCACATTTCACAGTCGTCGCCATTACTGGCAGCGTCCTTGGCACGTTGAAGAATTAACTTGTATTCTTCGGTACTCATTTCTTCGTTCTCTGTAATCACATTAGTTTGAACAAGCGGCTTGGATTCATTCATCACTTTTGCCGCTGCAGGAGCACTATCATCTAAAAACAAGGTCTGTGGAGGGGTTGCTGGTTCTACAGTTTGCGGTTGTTCAGGAGCTGATTCTTGTGATTGTTTTTGTGTTCTCAAGGTATGTGCAGCTTGTTCTGGCGCTTTACTATTCATTACGGGAAGCTCTACTGGCGCAACAACAGGTAGTGCTTTTTTCTCTTTAGTAACAGTAAACTTAATAGCGTCAACGGCAGCTTTAGTTCTTAAATAATACATTCCAGTTTTTAGACCGCTTTTCCATCCATAAAAGTGCATAGAGGTCAGTTTAGAAGTGGTTACATTTTCCATGAATAAATTCAAGGATTGAGACTGATCAATAAAGTAACCTCTCTCACGAGACATATCAATGATATCTTTCATACTCAATTCCCAAACGGTCTTGTACAATTCTTTTATATCTTCAGGGATACCATCTATAGCCTGAATAGAACCGTTATTTCTCATGATCGCATTCTTCAGGTTATCATCCCAAAGTCCTAGATCAACCAGGTCTTTCAATAAGTGTTTGTTCACGACAATAAATTCGCCAGAAAGAGTTCTACGCGTATAAATGTTGGAAGTATAAGGTTCAAAGGCTTCATTGTTTCCAAGAATCTGAGACGTACTTGCAGTAGGCATAGGAGCTACAAGAAGGGAGTTTCTCACTCCGTGTTCCATCACTTTATTTCTTAAATCTGCCCAATTGTAACGACCGCTTAATTGGTCATCATTTACATTCCACATGTTGAATTGGAATTGTCCTTGAGACATAGGAGAACCTGCAAATGTAGAATAAGGACCTTCTTCTTGCGCCATTTCCATAGAAGCTTCACAAGCTGCAAAATATAAAGTCTCAAAAATATCTGAATTCAGTTTTTTTGCTTCGTCACAGGTAAATGGAAGTCGTAGCATAATAAAAGCATCTGCAAGACCTTGGATTCCTAATCCTATTGGTCTGTGACGCATGTTAGAGTTTTCTGCTTCTTTAACAGGGTAATAGTTGCGGTCTATTACTTTGTTCAAATTGCGGGTAACTCTTTTAGTCACTTTATATAAAGCTTTGTGATCAAAAGCACCATCTTTTACAAACATAGGTAGCGCGATGGAGGCAAGGTTACATACAGCAACTTCATCTGGAGAAGTGTACTCCATAATCTCAGTACAAAGATTAGAAGACCTGATGGTACCTAAGTTCTTTTGATTGGACTTATTATTTGCGGCATCTTTATACAACATATAAGGCGTTCCAGTTTCAATTTGAGATTCTAGTATTTTATCCCAAAGTTCACGAGCTTGGATGGTCTTGCGACCTTTTCCTTCTTCTTCATATTTAGTATACAACGCTTCAAATTCATCTCCATAAACGTTATACAAATTTGGACATTCATGAGGACACATTAAAGTCCAAGTAGAATTAGTTTCTACTCTTTTCATGAAAAGATCTGACATCCACATGGCATAGAATAAGTCACGCGCACGCATCTCTTCTTTACCGTGGTTTTTCTTAAGGTCTAAGAAGTCAAAAATATCTGCATGCCATGGTTCCATATAAATAGCAAAAGATCCTTTACGTTTTCCCCCACCTTGATCTACATAACGAGCCGTGTCGTTATATACTTTCAACATAGGAACGATACCATTAGAAGTACCATTGGTACCACCTATATAAGAACCCCTTGCACGTATGTTGTGGATAGACAATCCTATTCCACCAGCACTTTGAGAAATCTTAGCGGTTTGTTTTAAAGTATCGTAAATACCTTCGATACTATCATCTTGCATGGTTAATAAGAAACAAGAAGACATTTGAGGTTTAGGGGTACCTGCGTTAAACAAGGTAGGCGTTGCATGAGTAAAGAACTTTTTAGACATCAACTCATAGGTTTCTATGGCTGCATCCAGATCATCAATATGAATACCTACAGATACCCGCATCAACATATGTTGCGGGCGCTCAGCAATCTGACCGTTTATCTTTAATAAATAACTACGCTCTAATGTTTTAAACCCAAAGTAATCGTACCCAAAATCACGATTATAGATAATAGCCGAGTTCAAGCGGTCGGCATTATCTTGAATTACTTGATACACCTCATCAGAAATCATAGGTGCTTTTTTCTCTGTACGCGGATTCACATATTCATACAAGTCTGTTACTACGTCAGTAAAAGTTTTCTTGGTATTCTTATGTAAGTTAGACACGGAGATACGTGCTGCTAGTCTAGCATAATCTGGATGTGCAGTGGTCATGGTAGCAGCAGTTTCTGCAGCAAGGTTATCCAATTCACTTGTCGTAACACCATCGTATAATCCATCGATAACACGCATAGCCACCTTTACAGGATCTACATGGTCACTTAATCCATAACATAATTTACGCACTCTTGCTGTGATCTTGTCGAACATTACTGGCTCCTTGTGGCCGTCTCTTTTTACTACAAACATATTGAACTCGTTTTTTGGGTGGAGAGATAAGGAGGCTACTCCCTGTCTCGAACAATTGGGTTAACACTTGTGAAAATACCTTGAAATATTTTCTAAACTATATATAAAACAGTCGGTTGACTGTAGTGTTTTTAAAGGGGCTTCTTTTTAGAAGTCTGCATCTAAAGAGAAAGAGTCCATAGTGCTCTTATCTTCTTTAGTACTGTTCATGACTCCGGCTTTCTGGTATTCACCTACTCTTTTTTCAAAGAAGTTGGTTTTCCCTTCCATACCTATAAGATCCATAAAGTCAAATGGATTTGTCACCTTATATACGGGCTCACATTCAAGCTCAACAAGTAAACGATCGGTCACAAACTCCAGGTATTGCGTCATTAATTTTGCATTCATACCTATCAAACTCGCAGGTAATGACTCTGTAATAAATTCACGCTCAATATTCAAAGCATCAACAATAATTTCTGTTATACGCTCTTTAGGTACCTTATTGACCAAGTGATGGTTGTGAAGGTGTACGGCAAAGTCACAGTGCATACCTTCATCACGAGAGATCAATTCATTAGAAAAAGTAAGACCTGGCATTAAACCACGCTTCTTTAACCAGTAAATAGAACAGAAGGCGCCAGAAAAGAAAATTCCTTCTACTGCTGCAAAAGCGATCAAACGCTCCGCAAAAGAGGGGCTGTCTATCCACTTCATTGCCCAGTCTGCTTTTAATTTAATGGCAGGAAAATTCTCGATGGCTTTAAAAAGCTGATCTTTCTCTTTATCATCCTTTACATAGGTATCGATCAATAGAGAATATGTCTCTGAATGAATGTTTTCCATCATGATCTGGAAACCATAGAAAAACTTAGCTTCAGAATACTGAACTTCATTTACAAAATTCTCTGCAAGATTTTCATTAACGATCCCATCACTCGCTGCAAAAAATGCAAGAATGTGTTTGATAAAATAACGTTCGTCAGAATTAAGAGAATTTTGCCAGTCTGTTAAATCAACTTGTAAATCGATTTCTTCAGCAGTCCAAATACATGCTTGTTGTTTCTTATACCATTCCCATAAATCATCATGTTGAATTGGGAAAATAACAAATCTATTTGGGTTGTCTTGTAATATAGGTTCTTGTGTAGTCTGCATGTATTTTTATTTATCTCTGTTACTTTTTAAAACTCGGGTTAACAAAGATGAAGAATGTTTAAGGCGATATGGACGATTTAACATTTGGCTTTTTCACAAGTTTTCAACATAAGATATTTCTTAACAAAATCTAAAATAAGCCTCTTAATAAACTACTAAACAGGGTGTTGAACTTTTAACGACTTTTTACAACCATTCGTAGAACAAGAGTTTTAAAACCTTAGTTTTAATCACTGCTCAGCCCAGATTTGAACCTGTATCTTAAAATTCAATTTAAAAAAGAATGGAAGAAGTTATCCACGCTTTCGCGAAAGCGAAACATATAAAAATGATTCTTATAAACGCAGATTTTAAATAACTCGATTAAAAATCCTTAGCGATTTCTTCGAGTTCACTGTACCAGCTTTGGCCAAATTTTCTAATTAAGGGTTCTTTTAAAAATTTATAAACGGGAACTCCTAATTCCTCACCTAATGCACAGGCATCGTCACAAATTTGCCATTTGTGGTAGTTCACTGCTTTAAAGTCCGTGTATTCTTGGATTCGTGCTGGGTATAAATGACAAGAAATAGGTTTGTAGAAAGTTGTTTTACCATCGCGATAAGCCGATTCTATACCGCAAAGTGCTGTTCCATCTTCCTTAAAAGTTGCGTAAGCACATTCTGCGTCGTTTACTAGAGGTGTTTCCAGCTCACCATTTTCGCGCTCTACCCAGGTACCTTGTTTTTCAATTGCAGCGATACCCTCCGGGCGTAAAAAAGGTTTTATGTTTTCAAACTCGCGATCGAGAATATCGAGTTCTTTTTGCTCCAGTGGTGCGCCAGCTTCTCCAGCAACACAGCAAACTCCTTTGCAAGCTGTAAGATTACACACAAAGTCTTTTTCAAGAAGATCATCAGAAATGATGGTTTTTCCTAACTGGAACATATAAAAGGTATTAAGTTGCAAAGATACCTTTTGAGTTTGAACTTGAACTTGAACTTGAAAATAAAAGGAAAGTAAAAACAAATCAAAAACAAAACTTAAAAGAAACCATCTCTCTTTTAGAGAGACAGGAGAGAGGCGACAGAGTTGAAAATTAATGATAGATTTAAAAATCACCGAGAAAACTTCCGTTCAATCCCGAATAAATTTGAAATAAACACTCTTCTCAAGTTAAAAATTTGGAGTCAAATTTGCTGGGATGACTTTTTAAAATCTATACTTCACTTTCATTAATAAATATCTAGGCAACAATCTATAAGAAACTGTTGAGGAAGAAACATCGTTGATAGAACTGGTTCTAAATTGCTCTGTATTGGTTAAATTTCTTGCCATTAGTGAAAACGAAAACGGACTGTCCTTTACATTATATCGTATGTCCAGATCTAGAAAATAATAGGTGTTATCTCCGTCATTGATATTACCGAAGAAGTAACGCTCAGACTTAATTTGCATATCAAATTGCTCACTAAAAACAAAAGAAAGATCTAGAAACGAGGTGTTATCCACAAAACTATTCTCGATTCCAGAAGAGGCCACTTCATTCCAACGCCATTCTGTTCCTATGTGGTAATTAAAAACCCCATCAAATGCAGATCGCATTTCAAGACCTAGATTGTAATTGGCACTTTCTACTTCTCGCAGATTAGAATTATTAATGATGTTCTTAAAATTACTTTCTGAATAACCCGCTTTCAACTTTAAGTTGGAACTCAAAACGCCAAAATAATAATCCATATTAGCATTCACACTGAAATTTTCTCGATCTTCAATGACTATTTTATCTGTTTGCGAGAAGTTAGGTTGCAATAAAGAATTGGTCGAGAAAAAATCATGATCTGTTCTATAACTGGCATTTAAACTGGCAAAAAATTGATCGCTCCAGTTTCCTAATTGGTAATTAAAGTCAATAGAACTCGCTTCTAATTGATTGAAATCTCCAGCACCTCTATTTAAAGAACGGAAACTCGTGAGCACATATTGATCATATACATCTAGAATACCAGCATTAGTGGTGTTGTGCGATGCGCCTATTCCTATTCTATTCTTTTTATTTATTTTATAGCTGGCATTTACACTAGGATTCATAAAAAATGGTTGTTGCGACTCAGAGCTTCCAGACTGTTCTAGAGAATTGAACAATTGATGCGCATCTACCGCGCCAGTTAACTTTAAGTCTTCCCATTTATAAAGATAAGATGCTTTTGCATAGAGATCGTTGACTCCATATTTGGTATCGTTCTCATAACCTTGTGGTGGTGGTGTGATGTTTCCGCTTTCGCGAAAGCGTAACTCATTTCCTAATCTATCCTCCCGGTATTCATTACCTAGTTGCAACTCTAACAAGTGACCATTTTCTTTGCGGTCCAGATAATGAGCGTTAAATCCCGCATAGGTCATGCTATTTTCTATATTTTGAAAAACCGATTCTGGTTGCGGACTCGTATTGAACAAATCTTGAAAAAAGTACTGGTTCACATCATAATTTTGCGGCGACTTCTCATCTATAAATCTACCGGTAAGTAATAAAACGCGCTGCTCATCAAAACGGTTTGTGTAGGTCGTGATGTGATCGAGTCGTTGCGTAGCTGTGGTAAGTGATTCTACAGTAGAAATATCGTTAAATTGCAGGTTAGAACCAGCGTCGTTAGAGCGATCACTATAAGAAGTGACCGATTCTAAACTAGAAGTTTTAGACAAGTCATAATTGAGTTGAAATTTTCCAAAACCTGTAAAATACCTGTTGCGCAGCAGGTAATCTTCTGTATTAGTAAAATTAGTGCCTTGTGCAAAAAAGCTGCTCGTGCTGTTTCTAAAAAAGTCCTTTTCATCCCAATTGAAAAAGCCTAAAGTTTTAATTTTCAGTTTCTGGGTAGGATTAAAAATAGCGTTAAGAGAAAGCAACTCTGCATTATTAAAATTAGAACGGCTGGCTTTAAAATTATAAAGTCCAGCCTCTAGACTTTGAAGATTACTTACTTGCTCGCCATCGCCCACGCGACCAGGTTCTCCATAACGCATGGGACTTATAAGATTACCTATGTCGCCAGTAGCGTCCTGACCGGTAGAGTTTGCATTGCCTAGAAAGTAGTATTTATTCTTTTTACTAAAACTCATGAGATTAAAACGGCCTTCATAAAAAGTACCACCTTCTAGATCGTGACCCAACTCCACATTACCGAACCATTGCCGTTTGGCATCTTCATCTAGGGTAAGGTTAAGCGCCACTTTATCGCTTTCTTCTACTCCTTTGAGCAGTTTATTATTAGAATAATGTTGTAGAATTTCAATTTTATTCAATGGTTTTGCTGGCATATTTTTAGTAAGGATTTTATAGCCTTTTTCAAAAAAGTCATCGCCTTCTATCATCACTTTTTCTACTTCTTGGTTTCCTATTTTAATAGTTCCATCACTTTCTACGGTAAGTCCAGGTATTTTTTTAAGCAAGTCTTCTACCACTTCTTCATTGCCTTGCATAAAGGCTTTGGCATCTATAATAATCGTGTCTTTCTTAATGCGTATAGGAAGATCTGCATTTATAATAATTTCATTAAGCTCTAGTTGTTGCTCTACCATGGAGATATTAACGATTTGAGGGGTTTCTAGATTAATAATAGTTACAGGAATAGTTTGCGCCGCGTAGGAAAGAGAAGAAAAAGTAAGTAGGTACTCGCCAGTTTGCTCTGGTTTTAATTTATAAAACCCTAGTTTATCTGTTTGAGTAAACGCCACAATACTGCTGTCTTGTACTGTTTTAAGAATTACAGTAGCAAATGCAACTGGTTCTTTTAACTCATTTACCGCATTACCCGATATTTGAGCGTTACCTATAAAGCAGGTAAAAAATAGAAAAAGACCGGTAAGGGTCTTTTTCTTTAGGTTTAATAAATTTTGGAATTTACTTTTTTTCTTCATCTTCGGTTTCCCATTCATAGATTCTTTCTGCACCAAGTCTCTCTAAGGTTACTTTAGTTTGACGAATACCTCTTCCCATTTTTGCAACAGTCCTTTTACTGCGATCATTTCTCTCGTTTGTTTCATTGGTTAAGACTTCTCTTAAAGTAATTTCTTTACCATCAAAACTACTTATACTAGGAACCACTATAGAGTTATCATATCTTAAAGATGTAAGATTCCAATATAAAGTGCTACCATTATAAGTAGACTCCATATTAATAATAAGACCTGGTAAACCTTTAAATTTAAATGGTCCAAAAGGAACAGCTATTTTTGGGGCATACCACGCAGTAAATTTTCTACCTCTGAATTGGACTTCAGCCTTTTTACAATTATATTTATCTATTAACTTTTCTTCATTGAGTAATTTCCAATTTAATTCAGGCATACTATCATGAACAATTAGTTCATTGTCGAGATTTTTTAAATAAGTGAAGTTTTCATCTTTAGAATTGGATAGAAAAATAAAATTAGAAAAAATATGGTTGCTAAAATCTTCTACAAAAATATTATCCCCTTCTATCCTAATTTTAGGATTTGATTTTTCTTTATTTAAATCTGGTTTACTGATTACCTGATAAAAAGCTATTTTCTCATCAGCTGTTAATGTTTCAATTCTACTCCCGCTAATATCTGTATAATTATATTTTGCGATTAAAACATTTTTCTGACCAAAGCTAAAACAGCTAAAACAGAGAAAAATTAAATAAATAATTTTTTTTACCATTTCAAAATACCTAATCTTAGTGCTGTCAAATGGTAATTAATAACTCCCTCGCAATCTGCTCTACCGATAGTTTCCACCGAAAAACTTTGAACTACGGTAACTGGTTGACCAAAAGAATTAGTTGTAGTTCCTATAATGTCGTAGTAACAGTCGAAAAATACTTCTTTATCAGATTCCTGTAAATTTTCAATTTCAATCTTAGCAAACCCACTACTCAACATAAATACTCCAGCAAGAGCTGCAAAAACTATTTTTCTCATAATAAAATGTTTTAATTGATTAATATGAGTAATAATAAACCAATAAACCAATAAACTAATAAATATGCAAGTTTTTTGTAGGTTATTTTTAATACGATGCAATAGTAGTTAACAATGTCAGAGAAAGTTTCCAGCGACCCCTGATAAATTTGGAACTAGCCATATGAAAAAAAATAAAGATTTGAGAACAAAATTTTCTAGGGTGACAAGTGCTAATTAACTATCTTTAATAACGAAATGCAACTGGTTCTTTTAATACATTTACCGCTGTACCAGTTATTTGAGCGTTACCTATAAAGCAGGTAAAAAATAGAAAAAGAACTATTGGGGTCTTTTTATGAAGTTTTTTTCTAATTAAAGTATTCACACTTTTCATTAATTAATTCCACTCAAAAGTTTTTTCAATAGCTAGGTTTTTTACTTCTGTTTTTGAGTGTTTCACACCAGCAGGAACTCTTGAAGAAAATCTTTTGCTTTTAGCTTCTCTAATTCGATTATTCATAATATAAATTTGATAAAGATTTATTGCGGGAGCATCTAAATCTTCTATAGATGGTAACTCTTTATTTTTATTTACCCAATCAATTTTCTTTGCAGTCCAACTGTGTTTAATATCAGTATCAGTATTTTCTACTTGTAGTACTAGTCCAGGCAAATTATCAAATTTAAAAGGTCCAAATGATATAGGTATTTCTGGCGTAAAATAGGCTATATAACTCCTACCTCTAAATATTGTTGAAGCTTTAAAGCACAAGAACTCATTGATTTTCTTAGAAACAGACTTGTCAATAATCCATTTTATTGAAAAAGTGGAATCTTTAACAATATATCTTTCATTATTTAAATTTACGGTATAGTCGTAAATATTGCTATCTTCTTTTGATTTAAAAATTGAGATAGAACTTGTTTTGATTTCTTGAAGTGGTAATTTCCAATTACCGTCGTCTTCTGTAGGCTCTTTACTTTCATCTCTTTTAACATTAAGAGCCGGCCTTATATAAATAGACTTTTTATCATTGGCTAGTAACACCTCTATATTTGAAAAAAAATCATTTGCATAAATGTATTCCACCTTTAAATTTTTCTCATTTCCTTGTGCGTTAGCTACAAGGAAAGAAAAAATCATGAAGATTAAATTTAAAAAAATGACCCTTTGTGATACTGATTTTACCATTTACGAACACCCATATTTAATCCAGCGATATGATGTCTTTGTCTTCCCGAACATTGTAATTCATTATCAGCCGTACCAAAAAAATAATGTGTTTCCTGTTGTGGTTCCATATTAGCACCTATCCAAGTTCTAGTAATTGAATAATTACAATCAACGGTGTATTCCAATTTTTCATTTTGATCAAAAGTAGAAAACCCACTACTCAACATAAATACTCCAGCCAGTACTGCAAAAACTAATTTTCTCCTAATAAACTATTTTAAAAGATTAATATGATCTAAAGAAACTAAGAAACTAAGAAACTAAGAAAAATCCTAATTTTCAATGAGTTATTTTTAATACGATGCAATAGTAGTTAACAATGTCAGAGAAAGTTTCCAGCGATCCCTGATAAATTTGGAACAAGCAATTTTGTTTAATTATAGAATTTGCAGCCAAATTTTATGGGTTGACCTTTTGACCTTTTGAACTTGAACCTGAAATTGAACTTGAAATTGAACTCGAACTTGAATTAGAACTTGAAATCAAAAACGAGGACTAAGTTGTCACACGTAGCCTGTCAGAGTGAGAGATAGGAGAGGTCACAAAGCTGGAGCGTGAGAATAAAAGGAACCTAACAATCCCTGAGAAAAGACAAACAGATCCCAGACCAATTTGGGAAAAGCACTTGCTTCAAGTAAAACTTAATCTCGACAAATTTTATGGGAAGAAAAGTAGTGACTTGACAATCATTTTTTAATAAATGGTCTTTATTACGTATAAGTCGCAAACTCTAATTGTAAACCACGATTTGAAATTTATACTCTTCTACGACACAACAATCCCTTAATAAAAATTTAATAGGTTTTCTAATTCATTTATATTTGCAGGACACACCACAGCCTTATGAAATACAACCGCGTCTTATTAAAACTTTCTGGAGAAGCCTTAATGGGCGAGAGACAGTATGGTATCGATCCAAAACGCCTGGCAGAGTATGCCGAGGAGATTAAAGAAGTGACTGATCTAGGAATTGAAGTTGCCGTAGTAATAGGTGGTGGAAATATCTTTAGAGGAGTTGCTGGGGCAAGTAATGGAATGGATCGCGTACAAGGGGATCACATGGGAATGCTGGCAACGGTCATTAATGGCCTGGCATTACAAAGTGCTTTAGAAGATGCTGGTGTGCCTACTAGGCTGCAAAGCGCCATTAGAATTGATGAAGTGGCAGAGCCATTTATACGTCGTAAAGCGATGCGACATCTGGAAAAAGGACGCGTAGTCATCTTCGGAGGTGGAACTGGTAACCCTTATTTTACCACAGATAGTGCCGCAGTGCTTAGAGCCATAGAAATTGAAGCAGATGTCATTCTTAAAGGAACCAGAGTAGATGGAATTTATACTGCAGATCCTGAAAAGGACGCCACAGCAACTAAATTTGACTTTATAACCTTTGATGATGTCTTGCGTAAAGGTCTTAAAGTAATGGATACGACTGCTTTTACCTTAAGTCAGGAAAATGAATTACCTATCATCGTTTTTGACATGAATACCCACGGAAATTTACTCAAGCTGTTGAACGGTGAAAACATAGGAACTAAAGTACAATTATAAAAACGGCAATATATTTGCCTTGCACCTTATAAATAAAGTAGTGATGACAGAAGAAATCGATTTCATACTCGATAGCACCAAAGAAAACATGGATAACGCTATCACACATTTAGAAAAACAATTATTGAGTATACGCGCTGGTAAAGCCATGCCTGCTATGTTAAGTACCGTTATGGTAGATTATTACGGCAGCCAGACACCGCTAACTCAAGTAGCTAACATTTCTACTCCAGACGCGCGTACCTTAAGCATACAACCTTGGGAAAAAGGAATGATTACCGAAATAGAAAAAGGTATTATGTACGCAAACCTAGGTTTGAACCCCATGAATAATGGAGAAAGCATCATTATAAATGTTCCCGCTCTTACAGAAGAACGACGTAAAGATCTTACCAAACAAGCAAAAGCAGAAGGTGAAGAAGCAAAGATAGGGGTGCGTAACGACCGTAAGGGGGCGATGAACGAACTTAAGAAACTCGATATCTCTGAAGATTTACTTAAAAATGCAGAAGCTGATGTGCAAGATCTAACCAACAAGTACATTACAAAAATAGAAGAGCATCTGGTAGTGAAAGAAAAAGAAATCATGACGGTTTAATAGGTCATATCTTATTCTTCTATAAAAAAAGGCTTTCTAAAAAGCAACAAAAATACTTGAGTGTCATTTGGAGTCGGTCAAAAATTCGTGGTACATCTATTATAATACCATCATTAACAAGTTCCTTTTGCTATTTAAATAATATACTTTTTAGAACGCTTTTTTTATGCTCTTCATATGCACTTAAACACAATAACTTAATGCTTAAGCTTGTTCTACTTTTAATATTTCTAAGCCAGTCTTAATTTTATGAGGTTATTTTTTGGGATTCTGTTTTTGCTTTTATGCACCACCGCAGCTGCGCAAAGGAAAGGTGTGCAAGAAGCAGAATTGTTAATGACTAAAGTCCTTATTTCTAAAAAGAAAAATGACCCCACTCACAAGCTTAATTCTTATAAGTACGATGCTTATGAGAATTTAAAAGTGTCTGGAGATCCAGAGGCATTAACAGGACCAGGTTATAAAAAAACGGAACTGCGTAAAACGCTTAAGAAAACAGGTGTCTTTTTTGCAGAAAAAACCTCCCAACATATTTACGATCACATAGAAGGATATAAAGAGGTGATTACTGGGGCAAATATGCCCGGTTTTGATGAGCCTGTTTATCCTATTTATAATATCGACTTCCAGTCAGAGAATATATACGATGAGAAGTATATCATTTTTGATCAAGAATACATCAGCCCGCTGAATGAGAAGTCTATTTCCTTGTACAATTTTCAAATTGTAAAGGACTCTCTTATTGGGGGAAGAGTCGTTACTAAATTAAGTTTTTCGCCTAGAGTAGAAAAAGGACTTCGTTTGTTTTCTGGTTTTCTCTACATCGACCAGCAAACTTATGGAGTGGCAAAAGCAGTTTTTGAAAAGACAGGAGCTCTTTATATCAACGCTTATCATGAATTTGTTTATGATGAAATGTTTTCGCTATGGTTCAACAGTTCTAGAAAACTTTATGTGCGACAAGAAAAAACCAGGAAAGAGGTGGAACTGTTTGGTGCTCGACTAGAAGTGGGAATCGAGAAAAGTACTAATGATGACCAAAAAGCAGCAGAAGAGCTTTACTTGATTATGGAAGCGGTCAATTCTAATTTTAAAACCAATAAAAGCCTGAATTATGGAAGGCGTGGTCTTAAAATAGAAGTTCAGGACTCGGCTATCGACCAACTAGATACCTACTGGGAAAAATACAGAGGAGAGGACGCCTTTTCTACTACAGAGCTGGCTCAGTTTATGAATTTGGACAGTATCGTAGATGCGTCAAAAATCACTCGGAAACTAGAGACTTTGGATAAATTTAAAGTAGGGTATTTCCCGGTGAGTTTTGTGGATATTGATTTGAAATATCTGGTGAAATACAACGATTATGAAGCTTTTAGATTAGGAATAGGTGGTCAGACGAATGAGAAGTTGAGTGAAAGTTTTAGAATCAATGGTTACCTTGCCTATGGAACTAAAGACGCTGTTTTCAAACATAAAATAGGAATAGGTTACCGCATCAATAAGGAAAAAAATACCTGGCTTAATATTTACAAACAAGATGACATTACAGAGTTTGCCGCAGAGAGCTTTTTGACAGACGCCCGGGTATACTCGCTTTTTGAGCCTAGATTGATCAATATTCCTACGTTCTACTTGTATAAAGAATATGGGATGTCGTTACAACAGCGTTTGTTTCCCTCTGTGATTAGTGAGCTCTCGCTTTCGCGAAAGCGGATTTCTCAAACAACAAATTACCAATTCATTCCAGATAATGAGGTTTTTACAGATTATGTATTAGCTGAGGTTTCTCTTGGAGCAAGATGGAGTCCAGCTAGTGAATATATGCGCACGCCAAAAGGATATCAAGAGATATCTAGAGGTTACCCTATTTTAAGTGGTCAAATTACACAAGGTATTAAAGGATTTACAGAAAGTAATTTCAATTATCTTAAAGTATCAGCTAAGGTGGAGTACGCTTTTAAAAGACCGGATAAATCCAGTACAGAATTCTTATTAGAAGGTCATTACAGTGCAGGGGAAGTGCCGTTAACACATCTTTACCACGCGTATCCTAATGCGCCTAATAGAGATGAGATTTTACAACGATTCTCTGTTGCAGGAAGGCGTAGTTTTGAAACCATGTATTTCAATGAGTTCTTTTCTGATAAGCTTACGGTAGGTCAGATAAAGCATCACTTTGCTCCTTTTAATATTTTTTCTTTTTTAAAGCCAGAAATGGTTTTAATTTCTAAAGTTGCTTGGGGCGATTTAGACAACGCACAACGTCATCAAAATGTAACGATCAATACCTTAGAAAAAGGCTATTTTGAAAGTGGTTTTGAGTTGAATAAATTGCTATTTGGTTTTGGGTTGAGCGCGAGTTACCGTTATGGTGCTTATCATCTTCCTGATTTTGCAGATAATGTGGCCGTAAAATTCACCTTCTATTTAGAGCTTTAATACTCGAAAAAAACTGATGACAATTCCTATTAAATTACACCTTTACTTTGTTTGAAGCAAAGGTAAAATTATCGATTCTGTTAAGGTTTCTTAATTTATACTGTGCACAGCACATTAAATAACTAATCGTTAAATAATCACACGTTTTAAAAGTACATTTGCACGCCTTAAAATGATCCATGCAAAAGTTATTTAGTTTTAGATTTTGGAACAGTATTGCTAGACTGATACTGCGCAATAGGGAGATCATTCTCGGGCTTATTGTGATCATAACTATCGCTTTTGCCACACAATGGAAGTACATGCAGTTTACTCATACGGAAGCAAATCTTCTTCCAGACGACCATCCCATAAATGAAGAGTACAATAAGTTTTTAGATAAATTTGGTGAAGAAGGAAACCTTATTATTCTAGGGGTAGAAAATAAAAATTTAGATAACTTTAAAAGCTTTAATGCTTGGAATGAGTTGGCAGATTCCATAGCCACTTTTGAGGAAGTAGAATTAGTGCTTTCCACTTCTAACCTACCTAATCTGTCAAAGACAGAAGATAATACTCAATTTATTATAGAGCCTGTTCTTAAAGAAGTTCTTAAAGATAATGACGAATTAATAGCTTTTAAAAAGAAGCTCTTTAATGATTTGCCTTTTTATAAAAACCTGATCTATTCAGAAAATGATAGCGTGATACGTACCGCTATTTATTTAAAGAAGGAGATTGTAAACACAAAGGAGCGCGCAGACTTTGTCATCGATAAATTCCAACCGCTTGTTCAAGAATATTCCACTAAAAATGAGTTGGATATCAGGACCTCTGGAATGCCTTATATCAGGACGCTCAATTCTCAGAATATTGTTGATGAGATAGGCATGTTTTTGATCGCTGCATTGGCAATTACTTCAGGAATTTTCTTCTTTTTCTTTAGATCCTGGCGAGCGACTTTTATCTCCATCCTAACCGTTATAATAGGAGTGATGTGGGCTTTCGGTATTTTAGGATGGATAGGTTATGAAATTACGGTTCTCACGGCATTAATTCCGCCATTGATTATTGTGATCGGGATTCCCAATTGTATTTTCTTGATCAATAAATACCAGCAAGAAATAAAAAAACACGGTAATCAAGCCTTGTCATTGCAACGGGTCATTACTAAAGTAGGTAATGCCACTTTGATGACTAACCTTACAACTGCCAGCGGATTTGCGACTTTTATCTTTACAGAAAGCAAGTTGTTGGTAGAATTTGGTGTGTTAGCCAGTATATGTATTATCGCTATATTCTTGCTGAGTTTGATGATTATTCCAATTGTCTATAGTTACTTGCCTATCCCTAAGGAACGTCATTTACAACACCTTGGCAAAACCTGGATCAATGGTTTTGTATCTTGGAATGAACGTATGGTTAAGAAAAAGCGCATTCCCATTTATATCACTAGTGTTGTTGTTCTAATTTTGAGTTTTATAGGGATCTATCAAATCAAAGTTTCTGGGAGCTTGATAGAAGACATGCCTAAAGGAATGCAATTTTATAAGGATATCAAGTTTTTTGAAGAGAGCTTTGATGGAATTATGCCACTGGAAATAGTAGTTTACAGTAAAAACGAAAAAGTTACTGCTCTTAAAACACTGAAAAAACTAAACAAACTAGAAGAGCATATCATTGAAACACCAGAGCTTTCCCGACCTATGTCACTGGTGTCTGCCGTTAAATTTAGTAAGCAGGCTTTTTATGGTGGCGATCCAGAATATTTTGATTTACCATCCACTTATGATGCACTTACCATGGCTCAACTGGTAAAGAAAAGCGCTAAGGATATTTCCTTAATGAAAAGCTTTGTGGACAGTACCGGACAATATGCACGTGTGACTACGTTTATGAAGGACATGGGGACAGACCGCATGGAACGCGTAGAAGAAAACCTAAGAGAAAAAATAAAAACCATTTTTCCAGAAGACCGCTATGAAGTCACTATTACTGGAAAGGCGTTGGTCTTTCAAAAAGGAACCGATTATCTCGTTAATAATTTGATACTTTCTTTATCACTGGCCATTGTGCTCATCGCTCTTTTTATGGCGTGGATGTTCAAGTCGCTGCGCATGATATTTGTATCGCTGGTGCCAAACCTTTTGCCATTATTAATCACAGCTGGACTGATGGGGTATTTAGGAGTACCTATTAAGCCTTCCACAATTCTAGTATTTTCCATTGCTTTTGGTATTTCTGTAGATGACACGATTCATTTTTTAGCTAAATACCGTCAAGAGCTTATTGCAAACAACTGGAAAATCAAGAGGTCTGTTTACGCAGCCTTAAAAGAAACCGGTGTGAGTATGTTTTATACGTCCATAGTTTTGTTTTTTGGATTCTTAACATTTACATTTTCTAGTTTTGGAGGTACGGTTGCTTTGGGAGCCTTAGTGAGTGCTACCTTGCTTTTTGCCATGGCAGCAAACTTATTGCTACTGCCTAGTATGTTGCTTTCTCTGGAAAGAAGTATTGCCAACGAGCGCACGTTTAAAAAACCAGCGATTCCGCTTATCGAGCCAGTGCAGGGTGAGGAAGAGGATTAGGATTTAAGTTTAGCTTTCGCGAAAGATATAAGAATACCAATACCTCTCATTTACTTGCTATTTTTAATAATCCTTAGTTCCTTAGTACAAAATTAGGGAGGTAAAGAAGTTAACAAAGTTACTCATCAGTAATAATTTCATCTCCGGATGAGCTGTTCTCAAAATGCTTCTAGTAAAATGATCCTTACAAGATCATCTTGTAAGAGCATGAATGTAGAATAATAAGTAACGCAACCATTACTTAAAATTTACATCTATTGGATAAATAATCTTAATATTTATACCATAAAAAACATAACGCCTTATTTGTCAAATCGCATTTACGCCCTGCTGAGCTTGTCGAAGTATTGCGGTTTCGCTTATCATACTATTCTCGATACTTTTAACGTCCTGCGATAGCGACGACGTCCCAGACTGCACAGCCATAGACTGCTTACCACATCTGGTATCATCATAGTATCGTCCCAACAAGTATGTATTTTGATACCTCCTTTTGCTGTCCAAAATTTTGCCCAATCAAACATAGACAAGCATAGGCTAATAATAGTATTGTCTATGAGCTTTTTGTTTCGGTCTTGGATTTCTTTGATTATGTGGGACTGATATCGATTAGAAAGCATACGGCTATAATGTGATACAAGCCTGTGGTAAAGGGTCTCAAAGACTTTATAATCTCTATTCTTATTGCCTTCACCCATCGTAGAACCTGCAGGACTTTGATGGAGTCCTCAACTAGATATAAATGTCTCTGACACGCCTATACCAGTAGAAATATCGCTCCAAGTAAAGCACTTATTAAGCTGTCCGAAAGTTAAAGCTACAAATTGATCCAAGGTCTTATACTTACTGCACCCTTTGTCGCTTTTATGTGTTTCGGCGCAGCGAGCAAGCATCCAAGAAGGAACTAAATCTAAAATTTAGCGTATTAGAGGAGTGTTTGTATTTTTAGTTTGCAAAACCAACATACGGGATTCTCAAGCTTCTTTTAAAATTAAACTTTCGGATAGTTGTGATTCAGCATCAATCTTAACTTTACTATTACAGATTTAAACCTTGATAATCCATCAAGCGTTTTATTACCTATAGAAACATATCCTGTTGGTCTTAATAATTCTTTTGATTTAAATGATGCTAGTTAGACGGGAAACGGTCTTTTCTTTTCTTTAGGAATTTCTGGAAGATATGCTGATGGCTTTAATTTTATTCCTACAACAAGTGCTCTAGATGTGGGTGAAGGTTTTTCTTCTTTGAATGAGCGGGATTATTTATTTAAATATAATTCTTCTAGCCCGCCTAGTGGTTCACTTACTATTCCTTTTGATAATTATAGTACCTCTTATAATTCAACAGGTTTGAATGAAAGGCATATATCTTTTAATACACGTAATGGGGATTGGCTAGCTTTAGAACTGAATACGGTTTCAGGTGATGAGGACATATTTAACGGTACATTTATTTGCGATTTAGTAAACTTAGGAATTCAAGGTTCAGATAACGTCTGTGATACAGGTGTTTTTTTGTACTTAGTGGTGCGAGCTCCTACTCGTGGACTTCTAATAGTACTAACTTAATAATAAGCAATTCAACCAATAATCAAGTAGTGGTTACTAGACAGAATGATTATAACAACTATGCTGTCATTCCATTAACTGTCCAGTCTGTAAAATGTGGTGTTTCAAATCAAGTATTTACAAAAGAAGTCTACTTAGGGATTCCTGTAATAGGAAATAACACTCAAATTTTGAATTTGGATATTCCTTCATTATCACTTTATGAAGATGAATATTGCGAGCAGGTATCTGTACGTTTTAATATAGGCTCACCATCTATTTTTGAATATGATAAAATAGAAATGTGAAGAGTAACCCCATCACAATCTTACTGGGATGGAGATTTGAGAAACGTATCAATCCAGAAGTTGTACTATTTCCTACTAGTAATGAATTACTCATTTTTGAAGCTAGATCACATAATATATGCGGCTGGTCAGAATGGAAAGAGTATAGTGTAGATTTGAACGTTTGTGATGATGATTGTAGTACTGCCAATGGCAACTCTGGCAATTCAAATAGCAGGAGCGATAACTTTATTATATCACCAGTCCGAGCAATTACTGATATTACGATATCTTTTAACGTAAATCCTACATGGACTTGTACTCCTACACAGGGTTTAAACGGTTTACTTAATCAAAATGCAGATCCGTTTTGCGAGTATCATATCATGGTAGAGATGTACGATCTAGGAAATCTACGTCAGGTTTTTATAAAACGACATAATTTAGGTGCTTCTTTTGACATTTCTAATCTTATGCCTGGCACGTATATACTAAAAATGGAACATAGCGGTCAACAAGAAAATCATCAGATAGTGGTTCAATAAATAAACACTAGTATGGTGACTAAAAAAGCTTGTTTTGAATTTCAAAACAAGCTTTTTTGTTTCCAAATAATTTTAATAAATAGAAATCTAGTTGTTTATATTTTACTAGGGTAAAATTAAATGGAGTTGTGCTCTAAGCAGTATCATTGGTAGTTTGAAAGAAAGGTCTTCTCTTTTCTCACTTTCGCGAAAGCGAGACCCCCACAAACAGCATCACATTTAGAATCATAATTAATTGTACCAACGCTTCATAAAAATTATATTTGCCAGACTGAATTGATCCAGAAAACCAATGAAAAGAATAGCAGCAATACTCAAGTCTGAGCCTAGTATGGCAGAGATTACCGTAAAAGGCTGGGTACGTAGTTTTAGAAACGATAGATTTATAGCGGTCAACGATGGTTCTACCATTCATAATTTACAAGCCGTTATAGAGCCAGAAAATCACGAACGCGACCTTTTAGATAAAATTACAGTGGCAGCAGCAGTTGCTGTAACTGGAACACTGGTAGAAAGTGAAGGTTCTGGACAACGTGTAGAGCTACAGGTAACTAAAATAGAAATTCTCGCTACTGCAGACCCTGAAGAGGTGAAGAAAACCATACTTTCTCCTAAAAAACACAAACTGGAAACCTTAAGAGAACAAGCGCATTTAAGAGTGCGTACCAATACTTTTGGTGCAGTAATGCGCGTAAGAGCAGCGTTATCCTTTGCAGTTCACAAGTATTTTCAAGAACAAGGCTTTTATCAAGCACACACACCTATCATCACAGGAAGTGATGCAGAAGGTGCTGGAGAAATGTTTAGAATATCCACTTTAGATCCTAAGAGTCCGCCGTTGGATGAGGGGGGAAACATCGATTACAAGCAAGATTTTTTTGAAAAGGAATCTAATTTAACGGTCTCTGGTCAGTTGGAAGCCGAAACTTATGCAATGGGATTGGGTCAAGTGTATACCTTCGGACCAACCTTTAGAGCAGAAAACTCCAATACCTCTCGTCACCTAGCCGAGTTCTGGATGATAGAGCCTGAGGTAGCATTTAATGATCTGGATGCCAACATGGACCTGGCCGAAGATTTTATCAAATATGTGGTAGAATATGCGCTCGATAATTGTTCTGACGATATTGAGTTTCTAGAAAATAGGTTAACCGAAGAGGATAAAAGCAAGCCCATGGTTGAGCGCAGTCCGATGCCATTAAGAGAGAAGCTCGCATTTATAGGTAAGAATAACTTTAAACGTGTTTCTTATACAGAGGCGATTGATATCTTAAGAAATTCTAAGCCTAATAAAAAGAAAAAATTTAAATACATCATTGAAGAATGGGGTACCGACTTACAATCAGAGCATGAGCGCTATCTGGTAGAAAAGCATTTTGAATGCCCTGTTATCTTATTTGACTATCCTGCAAAAATCAAAGCCTTTTATATGAGGCTAAATGATGCTGATAGTGAAGGTCGTGAAACCGTAAGAGCTATGGATATTCTATTCCCTGGGATAGGTGAAATAGTAGGGGGCTCACAACGTGAAGAACGTTATGATGTCCTTAAAGGAAAAATGGACGCGATGGGTATTCCTTTAGAAGAGTTAGGATGGTACTTAGAAATGCGTAAATTCGGTAGTGTGGTGCACAGTGGGTTCGGTCTCGGATTTGAAAGACTGGTTATGTTCGTAACTGGAATGGGGAATGTGCGAGATGTGATCCCTTATCCGCGTACTCCTGGAAACGCTTCTTTTTAAAAGAAATTCAACTATATGGAAGTCCTGATTTCTAAGCCAGAAATCGGGACTTTCTGTTTGAAAAGGGACTAAAGGTATAGGTTTGTTATAATTTTAACAACTTTGTCTTTAATCAAATAGGCTTTTAGTATTTTTACTTAGTTATAAAACATACATGCTTAAACAGTCACTAAATTTTAAATTATCTCAGAAGTTATCTCCTCAACAAATACAGTTGATGAAATTGATACAATTGCCGACTCAGGCTTTTGAGCAACGGGTAAAATCAGAACTGGAAGAAAATCCGGCTTTAGATGACGGTAAAGAAAAAACAGATGATGAGTACGATGAGTTTTCTAATGAAGAAGATTACGAGGACGGAAATGAGTCTATTGAAACAGACGATATTAATGTAGATGATTATCTGAGCGATGATGACATTCCTGAATACCGTACCAAAGCAAATAACTACAGCGCAGATGACGATGAGAAAAGCATTCCATATGCCGCTGGAAAATCCTTCACACAAACCTTATTAGAACAACTCAACACGCGCAGATTAAGTGAAGATCACAGAGCGATTGCAGAGTTTCTTGTGGGCAGCATCGATGCGAGTGGTTATATAAGAAGATCGCTGGAAGACATTACTGATGACCTTGCTTTTACCATGAATTTGTATACCGAAGTGGAAGAGGTGGAAAAAGTACTTAAAGTCGTTCATGAATTAGATCCTGCTGGGGTAGGAGCTCGTAATTTGCAAGAGTGTTTATTGTTACAGCTTTCGCGAAAGCGGAAAACAGAAAGTATTGAGATCGCCATAAAATTAATAAGAGATTCCTTTGATGCATTTAGTAAGAAGCATTATTCGAAAATCATGGCTAAATATGATATCACGGAAGATGAATTGCGGGATGCAATAGACGATATAGAGCATTTAAACCCTAAACCTGGAGGTTCTTATGCTGGTGGAAGTACCCGAGTCGTAGAACAAGTAGTTCCTGATTTTACCATTAGAATCAAAGATGGAGAATTAGAACTCACACTTAATGGGCGTAATGCCCCAGAGTTGCACGTATCTAGAGATTATTCTAATATGTTGCGCGGGTATAAAGAGGCTAAAGAAAAAACCAAATCTCAAAAAGATGCGGTCATGTTTATCAAACAAAAATTAGATGGAGCTAAATGGTTTATAGACGCTATTAAACAACGACAAGAAACCTTATTTGTCACCATGTCCACCATTATGCATTATCAGCAGGCGTATTTTCAATCTGGAGATGAGCGTAATTTAAGACCTATGATCTTAAAGGATATTGCCGATAAGATTGATATGGATGTTTCTACGGTTTCTCGAGTGGCAAATTCTAAATATGTTGATACGCCATACGGAACTAAATTAATAAAAGTATTCTTCTCTGAATCTATGACCAATACGGATGGAGAAGAGGTTTCCACTAGAGAGATTAAAAAAATTCTAGAAACGGTTATCAATGATGAAAGTAAGAAAAAGCCGCTTACAGATCAAAAACTAGCCGAATTGCTTAAGGAAAAAGGGTACCCTATTGCTCGTAGAACAGTTGCTAAGTACAGAGAACAATTAGACATTCCTGTTGCACGCTTAAGAAAAGAGATTTAGAGCCTTATGAAGTGGTTTCTAAAGCTGTGGAGTTACATTGTCAACCCGCTATTTATTCCTTCGGTAGTGTCGCTATGGTACTTTAATTTCAACTATTACAACGATCCAGAGAATGTACAGATAAAATTGTACCTTATAGTTATTCTTACCGCTGCCATTCCGTTACTCGTTTATACGATGCTTAAGATTCTAGGTATTGTAAATAGCATTCACCTTTCCAGCACTAGGGAACGCATCACTCCTTTACTGGTTTACATGATCTTATTAGTTATATTGTTGCGCGGTGCCTTTAGAGACGGTTTGCATTTATCATTGTATTACTTTTTTATAGGAATCTTAATAGCAACTTTGGTGGCTACGTTAATGACTGCTTTGAGATACAAAATAAGTCTTCACTTGATGGCAACCGGAGGTGTTTTGGGTTTTTGTATAATGCTTTCCTTTACACAAGGAATAAGTCTCTTGTTACCAATGGCTCTCATGGGTGTCGTTTCTGGTCTTACGGCGACCTCTAGATTGAGTATGAAGGCTCACAAAGGCCACGAACTTATTTTTGGATTTGCGTTGGGGTTAGTAAGTCAGGTACTGGCTTTTAGCTATTCGGTAACTTAGAAGTAAAAGTGGAACTTTAAGTTGAATTGGATCGACTCTTTTTCTTTTTGTAAACGGGCAATGAGATCAGTATTTGATGAGGTGGATTTCCCTTAAACATCATAAGACAAATATGCGGTACGTTGTTTTCTATAGAGGTTTTCTTTAGAAAAGAGTTGTTGAGATTAGAAACACGAACTACTTGTATCAGCATTGTCTAAATCATTTTAAAAATAGCTAGGTTCCTCTTTTTTCATTGAGATACCTGTGTTGATCTCGCCAGTATTGCTTTCACTAGTAATGAGTTTACTAGTACGGAGTTTACTTGTGCTGAGTTGATCGAAGCATCTTATTGTCGAGTTAAGCGTTTTTTGTTCTTTGTAGGATGTCACTATTAAAGAATATAAAACTCAATACCGAATTTGATCGGTTGTAGGTTTACACGCTGGTTATCTATTAAAGCGTCTTTACGGAATAGTGTGATCAAATCATACTGCACAAAAGCATTAAAACTACTATGACCTAAAGTAAGTGTTGCAGCATAGCGCAACCTATTCAGTTCTGGAATATCAGTTTGAATAACGCTATTGCCCCCGCTTTTATATTTTGCTTTGTAATAATAGATATACGAGAATTTCACTCCAGCATAAATACGCCAAAAGCTATAGTTAGTAGGAGTAGAAGTACGCCATCTCAACTGAATGGGCATCTCGATAAGGTTGGTGTTGAATCTATTGCGATCTATGTCGATACTGTCATCAATGATGCTAAAAATAGTCTCACCACTAGGTTCTTCCCCTATAAATAGGTTGGAGTTGTACGTGTTAGTTGAAACCCCTAGTCCGACTCCTATGGCTAGATTACGTCGCTTATTGATAGGCATGTCTCTGATAAAACCCATATGAAGACCTCCAGAAAATCCGTTTTGGGAAAAAGATCTGGGTTGCTCAGTGATGAGGTTGAAAGATAATCCAACATAGAATTGATCTTCTCTATAAAGGGAATCCACTACACTAGGTATAGCGTTTTCCGTTTGCTTCTTATCTTGAGCTACGGAAGATAAGGTTCCTAATAAAAACAATAAAAGCAGGGAAATAAACCTCATATAGTACATCTATAATTGAAAAGTAAAGGTATAAAAATAGCCGTTCTTAGGAGAACGGCTATTTTAAAAGTTTTATTTACAAAAAGATTACTTCTTTAAATTTTTTAAAGGGTCACCTTCAATTGACGTATAACTAATTTTAAGCGCCATAGCATCCCTCAACTCTTGTTTAACATCTGTTAATATTCCAACTTGGGAATTTTGATCTACTTTTAGAGAAACGGTCATGGAATCTTTATCATCTTCATCCATTGCATTTCTTTTAGTGTTAACAAAAGTCTGTACGTCACTAACTGGTGAAATTTTATCACCTAGTTGAATCACTTCAGAAATACCGAATTGCTTTGTAAAATTAGGATTAGGTTTTCCTATGTAAATAGTAATTATTTTCTTTTTTTCAGCAAGCTTTTCCACCTGATTTGCTTGTGGAAGCTTATTTTCAATTTGTAGTTCATCATCTCTCATTACGGTTGCTACCATGAAAAAGAACAATAACATAAATACAATATCTGGAAGAGAAGCTGTATTTACAGCTGGTAATGCACCACTCTTTTTTTTCTTAAATTTAGACATAATTATTCTCTATTTTGAGGTTCAGCTTCAGAAAGGTTTCTAGGAAACAAATCTCTAACATTTTCCATTCTGTCTTGCAACTCTAGGTATTCTGGAGTTTCTTTTTCGTCTGCTGGCCAATCGTCTGACCTCTTGGACATAGATTGATAGGTTTCATTATAAAGACGTTTTGCTTCTCGATCTCTTAGGATCGCATAAGCTCTTACGAGTTCATTAGTAACCGCGAGGTACATTTTATAGGAGGTCTGTCTGTCATTAACTAAGGAAATAACTGCTTTTTTAGGATTGTCTGAGGATTTAGGGTTTTTATCACCTCTACAATACGTACAAACATTCCTAGCATCAGTTCCTCCGCCATTATCCAAAAACTTAACCGCTGCATCTGTTAACTTGCCAATTTCCATATCAGCATCTTCAACAAGCAGTCTGTTTTCAGCATTTACTACGACCTGAAATATATTCTTTTCTTTAATTGGCGGTGGCGGGGATTCAATTTCTATAGGTGGTGGCAGCTTACTAGCAATACCACTATCTACTTCGATCGTGGTCGTAACCAGGAAGAAGATCAATAGTAGGAATGCGATGTCTGCCATCGATCCCGCGTTTACTTCTGGTGCAGATCTTCTAGCCATGATTTATTTTTTTATAAGTTTGCTTACTCCAGACCATACAACTGTTCCTACTGCTACAGCAGCAAGTATGTAGAACATATATAAAGAAGCTCCTATCCATTGAGAGGTTCCCTTTGTAAGTTGCGCTCCATTATCAAGTTCAATAATCTTGCCACCTTCAATAAATCCTACTGTATTGCTGTCATCAGCAAGTCCATAGTAAGAAATTAAGGCTACAAGAGCTAAAAGGCCTACCGAAACCCCTGCCTTTTTAAGAGCTGCTGGATTGGTGAATAAACCTTTCACTACAAAGATAAGTACGATCACTATAGTAAGCGCAAGCGTAACATACGCAAGAAATATGAGGGGCGATACGGTAACAGCCTGGCTGCCGGCTGTATTTAGTTCTATGGCTTCATCACCTATAGCTAGCGTATAGAAAAAGAATCCCATCGCTATAAGGCTCAAAAGAAGAACTAGGTATTTTAATGCTTTATGTAAAACCATGATGTGTTTTTGTTATGGTTAATTACTTACCGTTCTTGTAATCTACAAGAATATCGATAAGAGTAATAGATGCGTCTTCCATATCATTTACGATACTATCGATTTTAGAAACGATGTAGTTATAAAAAATCTGAAGGATAATCGCTACTATAAGACCAAATACAGTTGTAAGAAGTGCTACCTTAATACCACCAGCTACGAGAGATGGTTCCATTGTTCCAGCTTCTTCAATACTGTTAAAGGATCCAATCATACCTATTACGGTACCCATAAAACCAAGCATTGGAGCAAGTGCGATAAATAAAGAGACCCAAGATACGTTTTTCTCTAGTTGGCCCATTTGAACACCACCATAAGCAATAACTGCTTTTTCAGCAGCTTCAATGCTTTCGTCTGCTCTGTCAAGTCCTTGATAGTAGATAGATGCCACAGGTCCTTTAGTATTACGACATATGTCTTTAGCAGCTTCTATACCATCACTTTTTAGAGCTTGTTCTACGTCTGCAGCTAGTTTCTTAGAGTTTGTTGTAGAAAGATTCAAATAGATAATTCTTTCAATGGCAATAGCAAGTCCTAATATAAGACATACTAATACGATTGCCATAAATCCAGGACCTCCATCTATAAAGTTTTTCTTTAATACTTGGTGGAAGGTTTCTGTCGTTTTTGTTTCAGTAGCATCTTGTACGAATGCTGTAGCTGAAGCTACACCAGCAACACCGAATGTCATGGCTGCCGTGAATAGAATTGAAAGGGATCGTTTCATTTGACTTATTTAATTAATTTAATTTTCAGATTAAGGGGGTAAATATATAATTTCTGGAGCGAAAATAACACAACATTTCTTAATGTATCCATAAAATTTAATGAAATAGGGTATACTGCTACTATTTAATAGATTTAATTACAAAGAAACCTATGGATATTCAGCAGCTTAGCGGCTTTCATTCACTTGTATTATCTAATTGTTAACAATGAAAAGAAAGCAATAAAATGTAAAAAGAGCTCCCTTTATAATGTAAAAAAGAGCCCTTTAAGTACCTCAGGCCGGAATCGAACCGGCACGCCGTGAAGCATTGGATTTTGAATCCAACGTGTCTACCAATTCCACCACTGAGGCATTTTGTAACTGGGATGGCAAAAGTAACAAATAAAAACACTTTCTATATACAAATTGACTGTTATTTAGAATGTCTTCTCTAAAATTATAAGTACATTTGCAGCCTTAAAATCAAGACTTAAAAGATTTTAATATGAACTACGCTTTACAACAAGATGCTAAATTATTCGGCTGTCGCCAGAGCATGGACCTTGCAGCTGCGATTGCAGGCAAATATGGGGCCACTTTAGGTAAGGTAAATTTTTCAACTTTTAGCGATGGAGAGTTTCAGCCATCTTTTGAGGAATCTATTAGAGGGCGTCGTATTTTTATCATTGGGTCCACACAACCTAGTAGTGATAACATCATGGAAATGCTTTTGATGATGGATGCTGCAAAGCGTGCCAGCGCAAGACACATTACAGCGGTGATTCCTTACTTCGGTTGGGCGAGACAAGATCGTAAAGACAAACCCCGTGTTCCTATAGGAGCAAAAATGATCGCTAAGATTTTAGAATCTGCTGGTGCGACTCGTATTATTACTATGGATTTACACGCAGACCAGATTCAAGGATTTTTTGAAAAGCCAGTGGATCATCTTTTTGCGAGTTCTTTATTTATACCTTATTTAAAGAGTCTTAATTTAACTGATCTTACTATAGCCTCTCCAGATATGGGTGGTTCTAAGCGTGCTTACGCCTATGCTAAGACCTTAGAAAGTGACGTAGTGGTGTGTTACAAGCAACGTCAGAAGGCAAATGTGATTTCTCATATGGAACTCATAGGTGATGTGACAGGAAAAAACGTAGTTTTAGTAGATGACATGGTAGATACTGCCGGCACGCTTACTAAAGCTGCAGACGTGATGATGGAGAGAGGAGCAAAAAGTGTTAGAGCTATCTGTACCCATGCGATTTTATCAGGAAAGGCGTATGAGCGTATCAATAACTCTCAATTATTAGAATTAATCGTTACAGATTCGATCCCATTGAAACAAGAAAGCCCTAAAATTAGAGTGCTGTCTTGTGCATCGTTATTTGCAGGAGTAATGCAAAGCGTGCAAAACAATGAATCGATCAGTGACAACTTTATAATGTAATTTCATTAACTAAATATATATAACATGAAATCAATCACGATCTCAGGATCAAAAAGAGAAAGCGTGGGCAAAAAGTCAACTAAAGCCCTACGTAATGCTGGATTGGTTCCTTGCGTAATTTACGGAGGAGACGAGCCTATACACTTTTCAGCAGAAGAGAAAGCATTTAAAAAATTGGTTTACACTCCAGACGCGCACACCGTGGTTCTCGATCTAGGTAAAGATGGTAAATTCAACGCAATTGCTCAAGACATGCAATGGCACCCAGTAAGAGAACTTCTTTTACATGCAGATTTCTACCAAATCTTTGATGATAAGATGGTGACTATGGAAGTGCCTGTAATTCTTGAAGGAATTTCAAAAGGGGTACTTAATGGTGGTGTTTTACGTCGCAACAACCGTAAATTAAAAGTAAAAGCATTACCAGCTAATTTACCAGATTTTATCACTATTGATATCACACCTATGAAAATAGGAAACAAAAGATATGTACGTGACTTAAGAGTGGACGAGTATGAAATCATGCACCCAGACTCTGTTGTAGTAGTTATGATCAAAACTTCTCGTACAGCTGTCCTTGAGGACGAAGAAGAAGTTGAGGCAGGAGAAGTTCCTTCTTCTCAAGATGAGGAAGCAACTGAATAAGTATTTTTTATTTTATATAGAAGCTGCAAGATTTATTTCTTGCAGCTTTTTTATTTTTACACCATACCATGTTGAATTGGCTTAAAAAAATATTTGTTCGTGAACCCACAATCACGACTGTTCTAAATGAAGAAGATCCCATGAAAAAATTCATGATTATAGGTCTGGGAAATCCAGGCGCAAAATATGTGCAAACCAGGCATAATATAGGTTTTAAAGTACTGGATGAAATCGCTATTTTAAAGGAAGCTGCTTTTGAAACTTTAAAGTTAGGAGACGTCGTAAGTATTACTCATAAAGGTAAAAGCGTCCTCCTACTAAAACCCAATACATATATGAACTTGAGCGGTAAAGCGATTAAGTTCTATATGAAACAAGAAAACATTGACATAGAAAATATTCTTGTCGTTACAGACGATTTGAATTTGCCATTTGGTACCCTGCGTATGAAGGCCAAAGGAACTGATGGAGGTCACAACGGTCTAAAAGACACCCAAATTACATTAAATACTCCTAAATATCCTCGATTGCGTTTCGGGATTTCTGATGAATTTTCAAAGGGAAGTCAGGTGGATTATGTACTCGGAGAATGGAATAAGGAAGAAAAGAAAGATTTGCCAGAACGCTTGAGTACTGCTGTAGATATGGCGCTATCCTTTACACATGCCGGACTTGCTAATACAATGAACCAGTTTAATGGCAAGTAGTTATTAGAGGGGAGATAGCTGGATGATATTCCCGCTTTCCTGCCTGCCGGCAGGCATGGCGCGAAAGCGAGACAAAAACAAAGCAACCCACCTATATCACAATCATTAAAAGGCTCTTAAAAGTCCCCAAATGTGAGGAGATTATTATAATTTGCATGCTTTCAAAGAATATCCTGAATTGAATACGTATACTAATATTGATCAATATAAAACCTCTAAAGGCGCTGTGGTAACCATAGGGACCTTTGATGGGGTGCATCAAGGACATCAAAAAATTCTAGAGCGAGTCGTAAAGAGAGCTCATAAGGATTCTTTGACCAGTGTTTTACTTACTTTTTTTCCACATCCTAGAATGGTTTTACAGCCAGATCAAGACCTTAAATTGATCAATTCCATCGATGAGCGTGTCGCACTTGTGGCAAGTCAAGGGATAGAAAACATAGTGATCCATCCTTTTTCAAAAGAATTTTCCAGAACTACTGCGATAGACTATGTGAAAGAAATTCTTGTAGACCGCTTACAAGCCAAAGTAGTGGTTATAGGTTATGATCACAGATTTGGAATCAATAGATCGGCAAGTATTAAAGAATTAAAAGAATATGCGGCCGAGTTTGATTTTGAAGTTATCGAGATTTCAAAAAAAGAAGTAGAAGAAGTAGCGGTAAGCAGTACCAAAATAAGGACTACACTGGAAAAAGGTTCTATTGAAATCACTAACAAATATTTGAATCGCGACTTTAGTATTCACGGGGTCATTATTTCTGGAAAGAAAATAGGGCGTACCATAGGCTATCCTACAGCAAATTTATCTGTAAAAGAATCTTATAAAATCATACCTGCATCAGGAGTCTACATTACAAGCTCTATGATCAATGGGCAGCGTGTTTACGGAATGACTAACATAGGTAATAACCCTACAGTTTCTAGCGACGCTTCTCAGACTATAGAGACCTATTATTTGGACCTTAGGGAAGATCTTTATGATAAAGAGATGGAACTCTTCTTTCATAAACGATTGAGAAGTGAAAAGAAATTTCACCATCTTTCAGATCTAGTAGCAGCTATGCAGCTGGATGAGAAAAACACTAGGATATATGTACGGCAAATGGAATAGATGGCTTTTTACACAAGTGGATAACACGGCACTGGTTCTTTTTAGAATGTTGTTCGGGTTGCTTATTGCTTGTGAGGCTTTTGGTTCTATCGCATTAGGAGCCGTGAACAAACTTTTTATAGAGCCGGATTTTACCTTTACTTTTATAGGATTTGAATTCTTAGAACCACTTCCAGGAAACTGGATGTATGTGTTGTATGCTCTAATGGGAGTGGCAGGTTTATTAGTCATGGTAGGTTACAAATACCGCATGGCCTTATTGTTCTATGCCATTAGCTGGGCCTACGTTTATTTAATGCAAAAGAGCAGCTATAACAACCATTGTTATCTATTAATGCTGCTCAATTTTTTAATGCTGCTGCTTCCAGCAAATCGATCGGCTTCTTTGGATGCGCTATGGAACCCGTCTTTTAGAAAAGAGCACATGTCCAGATGGATTTATATATTCATCATTAGCTTTTTAGGAATCATATACGCTTATGCTAGTGTGGCAAAATTTTACCCAGACTGGCTGGATGGAAGTTTTCCTAAATATTTAATGAGCACTAGAGGTAGGAATTTTGATATCCTACAACAGGATTGGGTACATCAAGCAATATTGTATTTCGGATTGTTTTTTGACCTATTGATCGTGCCCTTTTTACTGTGGAAAAAAACACGGTGGATAGCTGTTGTTGCTTCTGTATTTTTTCATGTTTTTAATAGTGTGGTTTTTCAAATTGGCATTTTTCCTTATCTCGCTTTATCCTTTTTGCTCTTTTTCTTTTCTACAGAGGTGTTGCATAAAAGATTCCTTAAGAAGAAATCTTATTATGCAGCTGCTGAAGTTCTCGTCCCTAAAACAAAGAACCTTATTGTTTTTTCTGGAACAGTATTCCTTTTGGCCATGCTGTTGTTGCCCTTGCGACATTGGATCATAGAAGATGACGTGCTTTGGACTGAAGAAGGTCACCGATTGAGCTGGCGCATGATGCTGCGCAGTAGAGCTGGATCAGGTGTATATTATATCGTGGAAAAAGATACCGGTAAGAAAACAGCTGTTCCATTAGAGTATTATTTGAGTCCTAAACAGCAACGATCTGTACAATCAAAGCCCGATTTTATATGGCAATTTGCCCAGGAGCTAAAAGAAATATACGCTGAAGAAGGGAAAGAAATCGAGGTCTATGCAGATTTAAAAGTATCCATAAACGGAAGAATTAGAAAACAATTTACAGACCCTAAAATAGATCTGACAAAGGAAGAATGGAGTCATTTTAAACACCATAAATGGATCCTGCCTTCTTCCCTTTATAAAGAAAATAAGCCGCTTAAAAACTAAGCCATACTTAAAGTCGTTATGTTACCGATAATCCCTAATTTTACTTTTTACATTTTAAATCAGATCACATGCTTCAAATAGCAGAAATACGTGAAAATAAAGACGCTTTTGCAAAAGCTTTACAAAAGAGAAATATCGATGCACTTCCTTTATTGGAAAGTGCTATTGCTGTAGATGAAAATCGCCGCAATCTTCAAGGGCAGCTGGATGAGACGCTTTCAAAGAGCAACAAGCTTTCTAAAGAGATTGGAGAGTTATTCAAGTCTGGAAAAGCCGCTGAAGCAAATGAGCTCAAGGCCCAAACAACTGATCTAAAAGAATCTTCAAAAGAGCTGGCCGACCAATTGAATGCAGCTGTAGAAGAATTACAGACCATTTTATATGCGATTCCCAACATACCTCATGACAGCGTTCCTGCCGGTAATAGCGATGAAGATAATGAGGTGGTTTCTCAACATGGAGAAATACCTGTATTGCACGATGGTGCAAAACCACACTGGGAACTGGTCAAAGATTATGATATCATTGATTTTGAACTCGGTAATAAAATTACTGGTGCTGGATTTCCTGTATATAAAAATAAAGGAGCAAGATTGCAACGTGCGTTGATCAATTACTTCTTGGATAAAAATACTGCTGCTGGTTATGAGGAGATGCAAGTACCTCTATTGGTTAACGAAGCGAGTGGTTATGGCACAGGTCAGTTACCAGATAAAGAAGGGCAGATGTACCACGTAGGTATAGATGACCTGTATTTAATCCCAACAGCGGAAGTGCCTATCACCAATTTATATCGTGGCAGTCTATTAGATATGAAAGACTTTCCTATCGCTATGACAGGATATACCCCATGTTTCCGTCGTGAGGCTGGAAGTTATGGAAGTGATGTAAGAGGATTGAACCGCTTGCACCAGTTTGATAAAGTAGAGATCCTACGCATCGAGCATCCAGATCAAAGTGGTGCTGCCCTAGATGCTATGGTGGTACATGTGAAAGGAATTCTTGAAGAACTAGAATTGCCTTATCGTATTTTGAGACTTTGTGGGGGTGATTTAGGGTTTACCTCTACCTTAACTTATGATTTTGAAGTGTACAGTACGGCTCAAGAAAAATGGTTAGAAGTAAGCAGTGTTTCTAACTTTAAGACCTTTCAAGCAAATCGTTTGAAATTGCGTTACAGAACTGGAGATAAAGGAACAGAACTAGCCCACACTTTAAACGGTAGCTCCTTAGCCTTACCTCGTATCCTTGCAAGTATTCTTGAAAACTTTCAAGTCAATAATGCCATTCATATCCCTAAAGTATTGATTCCATATTGTGGTTTTGATACTATAAATTAACTTTAAAATCTTATGCGTACTCTTTTTCTAGTTGTTGCGGTGCTTTCTTGTTCCATGGGCTTTGCTCAGGATTCTAAGCTTGCCGAAAACTATATGGATCAAGGGGAATATACTAAAGCGCTAAAAATCTATCAAAAAATATATGAACTCAACAAGCGCAATCCGAGGAGCGTGTTTGCTTTGGTAGAAGTTTATCAGCAATTAGAACGCTATGAAAGTGTAGATTCATTAATAGATATAGCTCAGAAAACAACAGCTCGTGATGAAATGTTTTCTATAGAAAGAGGGTACAATGCCACCTTGCAAGGAAAAGATAGTCTCGCCAGTACATACTATCAAAAAGCCATAAAGGCCATAGATTCCCTACCACAACTCACCTACGGAATCGCTTATAGATTTGAACAACGCAATGAGCTAGAAGAGGCTATTACCGCCTATGAAAAGGGAATGGCGCTCAATGACAAGCTCAATTACAATTACCAGCTGGCTAGGTTATACGGCGAGCAAGGTAATCTAGAAAAGATGTTTGATACCAATATCAAAATGATAGAGCAAAATGCGGTGTATCGTTCCCGCGCTCAAGCACTTTTTTCTCAATATGTAACCGATGATGCAGAGAATGAAGGAAATAAGATCTTAAGAAAAGTGTTGTTATTACGCTTACGTGAAAATCCAGACCCTATATACAATCAGCTGTTGTCATGGCTTTTTGTACAGCAAAAAGATTTTAAAAAAGCCTTTATTCAAGAAAAGGCCATTTATAAGCGTGATCAAACCAATATGTACAATATTCAAGATCTGGTAGAAACGGCTATAGATGAGAACGATCTGGAAGCAGCAGGAGAGATACTGGACTATATGATTGAAGAAACACCATCTATAAGTGTCAAGTATACAGCCCAAAGCCTTAGGATCAAATTAAGAGCTGATGCGGCAACCGCTGAAGCATATGAACTGATCAAACAAGATTATGAAAGTCTTTTAACCTATTACGGTAGAGATAAAGAAACCTTTAGATTGCAACTGGACTTTGCTAACTTCTTAGCATTCAAAATAAATCAACCTCAAGAGGCAAGTGATTTACTTGTCGCCTTAGAGAAAACAAGCTTGAGTAAATTTCAAAAAGCAGATGTAAAAATGTTACTGGCTGATATTCTTGTGTTGCAGGAGCAATTCAATAGAGCTCTGATTTATTACAGCCAGATTCAAAATGATTTGCCCAACGATTTACGTTCTCAGGAATCTCAATTTAAAGTAGCGCGTACCAGCTATTTTCAAGGCGATTTTCCTTGGAGCCTTACTCAGTTGAAGGTACTGCGCAGCGCTGCGAGTAAACTCATTGCAAACGATGCAATGGAGTTAAGCCTGACTATTGCCGACCACTCTAAAGAAGACACTACTTTTGTTGCGCTGAAAGCTTTCGCGAAAGCGGAATTAAAACAATATCAGAATAAAAGAGCTGAAGCCATCATTTTATACGATCAATTACTCTTAGATCACAAAGGAGATCCTATCGAAGATGAGGCCTTACTAAAACAAGCTCAGCTATACGAAGTAGAGGGAAGGTTTGAAAAAGCTAGAGACAACTACCAGGTGATCATCGATAATTATGGAGATGGAATCCTTGCAGATGATGCCTATTACAGAATGGGATTGTTGTATCAAGAACAACTCTCAGATCCTCAAAAAGCACAAGAGCTTTTTGAAAAAATAATATTTAACCATGCCGATAGTATTCATTTTGTAGATGCCCGCAGGCGCTATCGCAGGCTGCGTGGTGATGAAAATGAAAAGGCTTTTTAAAGCTAAATAAAATCAACCTATTTATGATTATATATAATGTCACTTGTAATATGGACGCTTCGCTAGAGTCCGAATGGATCCCATGGATAAGAGAGCATATTGCTAAAGTATTAGGGACAGGACTATTTATGGATGCAAGACTCACAAGAGTTCTGGTAGAAGATAAAGATGGTTCCAGCACTTTCTCTATTCAGTATAAAGCTATTGATAAAGATGCGCTACAAAAATATTACGACGATTACGCTCCTGCATTAAGGAAAGAAGGACTAGCTAAATTTGGAGAACGAGTACTGTCTTTTAGAACAGAACTGGAATTGATTGATGAGTATCATGTGAGACGAGATTAGTTTTCAGTAGCAGTATCAATGTTCGGTTAATAACGGGAAGTTAGTTTTTAGCTTTGCTAAAAACTGAAAACTGCGACTGAAAACTGCGACTGAAAACTGCGACTGAAAACTGCGACTGAAAACTGCGACTGAAAACTGCGACTGAAAACTGCGACTGAAAACTGCGACTGAAAACTGCGACTGAAAACTGCGACTGAAAACTGCGACTGAAAACTGCGACTGAAAACTGCGACTGAAAACTGCGACTGAAAACTGCGACTGAAAACTGCGACTGAAAACTGCGACTGAAAACTGCGACTGAAAACTGCGACTGAAAACTGCGACTGAAAACTGCGACTGAAAACTGCGACTGAAAACTGCGACTGAAAAATAAAATAAATTGGCTAAATACAAAAAATACACTTCACACGATAAAGGCGTTACTGCAAAGAAACACCTAGGTCAGCACTTTTTAAAAGATGATACCGTAGCCATACGTATAGCAAACTGCTTGAGTTACAAAGGATATGATCAAGTTCTGGAAATAGGTCCAGGAACAGGGGTGCTTACCAAGCATGTGATTAGGAAAGAAATCAAAGTTACTGCTCTAGAATTGGATCGAGAATCGGTAGCCTATTTAAAGCAAAACTTTCCTGTAGAACATTCTAAAATTGTCAACGAACATACTTTTGAAGTCGTAGAAGCAGACTTTCTTAAAAAAGATCTGACTGAAATCTACGGAGACGGCTCATTTGCGATTATAGGTAACTTTCCATATAACATCAGTACACAAATTGTTTTTAAGACGATTGAAAATAGAGACCAGATTCCAGAATTTGGTGGGATGTTTCAAAAAGAAGTGGCTAAGCGTATTTGTGCGCTTCACGGTTCTAAAACATATGGTATACTATCCGTTTTAGCTCAGGCTTACTACCACGCTGAGTACCTTTTTACCGTTGGCCCTGAAGTGTTCAATCCGCCACCTAGAGTGGACAGTGGTGTGCTGAGGTTAACGCGCAAGGAAGATTATGATAAGTTGCCTTGTTCTTATGCAAAGTTGCGTCAAGTTGTGAAATTAGCTTTTCAACAAAGACGTAAAACTTTGAGAAACTCTTTGAAAACAATGAAATTACCTGATGAAATGCGTGAAAAAGAGATCTTTAATCTAAGACCAGAACAGATCAGTGTGGAGATGTTTGTGGAATTGGTGCAAGAGATTGAGGCATTGGAGTCTTAAAATATACTGAAGTGAGAATAGGGAGCTTTGATTTTAATTCACATCGCAATCCACCACTATGCCAATTGCACTGCGATTTAGCTCGCTTATTGTCACCTGGGCTATGCAGACGAGCAGTTGCATCGAGATTAGATACTACTTAGAACTTGTAATTTATAAGATAGAATCGGAGGTGTTGTACCAGGATCAAAAGAACACAGGATCCTCGCCTGGAACTGGCACCCAACAAGCTTTTTGCGAGAGGAATGCATAGAACAGATTTTCTTGCAGCACAGATGGGATGAAATGAGCAGTGGTGAATTCTGATCCCCATCCCATATCCAAATGTTTTGTAGTGAAAAAGGCATTAAAAATTTCACCATATTAAAAACCAAAATATCGATATAAGTAACTACAATACTTGTCTTGTGAGTATGGGCTTACTTTTGTTTAACTTTGTATAAATTAATAAAGAAAAATATCATGGCACTAGAAATAACAGATGCAAACTTTGAAGAAACCGTATTAAAAAGTGATAAACCAGTATTGGTTGACTTTTGGGCAGCGTGGTGCGGACCATGTCGCATGGTAGGACCTATCATTGATGAGGTTTCTACAGAATATGCTGATAAAGCTCTTGTAGGTAAAATGGACGTTGATGCAAATCAAGAATTTGCTGCTAAATATGGCGTGCGTAACATCCCTACAGTATTAGTTTTTCAAAATGGTGAAGTAGTAGGCCGTCAGGTAGGAGTCGCTCCTAAGAACGCTTACACAGATGCTTTAGACGCTCTTTTGAACTAGTTTCAAAATACTATATAATCAAGCCTGTTTTATTGGAACGGGCTTTTTTATGCACTTTTTTCAGATTTGTGCACGGCTTATTTAATTTATTTTTTTGCTGAAAGTTGGGATTTCCTAGCCATACTTTAATAAAATACTAATAGAGTGCTAATGGCTAATGTGTTATCTTGAAATCAAAACAACACATCATGAGTAAGACCATAGTATTAAAGCAGCGACCAAAAGGAACTCCAAAGACAAGTGATTTTGAATTTATAGAGGAGGAACAGCCTATACCAAAAGAAGGCGAAATGCTATTAAAAACAAAATACGTTTCTGTAGATCCCTACTTAAGAGGACGTATGCGGGATGAAAAGTCGTATGTAGAACCATTTCAACTAGAGAAGCCTATAGTATCTGCTATTGTTGCTGAGGTGTTGGAAACTAAGCATAGCGATTTTAAAAAAGGTGATTTTCTCACTGGTATGTTAGATTGGAAAGAGGTTCAAGCGCATTCAGGTAAGGAATTGCGCAAAGTAGATCCGCAACAGGTTCCACTAAGTGCCTATTTGGGAATTTTAGGAATGACTGGATTGACCGCTTATTTTGGTTTGAATAGAATCGGAGCCCCTGAAAAAGGAGAGACTCTTCTCGTCTCTGGTGCTGCGGGTGCCGTGGGCTCTGTTGTTGGACAGATTGGGAAAATTAAGGGCATGCAGGTAATAGGGATTGCGGGAACCGATGAAAAAGTGGCCATGCTCAAAGATAAATTTGGTTTTGACTCGGCGATCAATTACAACAAAGTTACCGATATGGCGAGTGCCATTAAAGAACATGCTCCAGACGGTATAGATGTTTATTACGATAATGTGGGAGGAAATATACTGGATGCTGCAATGAAGAATATCAATCGATTCGGTCGTGTAGTAAATTGTGGTGCGATCTCACTTTATAACGAGACAGAACCGCCTACTGGACCTAGATTAGAAACGACCCTAGTAAAAAAAAGTGTCAAGATGCAGGGCTTTATAGTGAGTAATTATGAGAACGATTTTCCTGAAGGCATACAACAACTTTCTCAATGGCTGCGCGAAGGAAAATTAAAGCATGAAGAGACCATCGTGGAAGGATTTGATCAAATACCTCAGGCATTTATAGATCTTTTTAATGGTAAGAATAAAGGTAAAATGGTGGTTAAAGTCTACTAGTTAGTAGTGGTGAAACGATCTGATTTAGGATTTGCTTTCGCGAAAGCGAGAACAAAACAAACTCAAAACTACAAGAGAAAGCAGGAAAGCCAAAGCAGCGATTCCTGCTTTATTTTATTATCTTCACCCTATGGACGTACAACAAGAACTCAACAAAACTACGGGTTTTAAAAACCTACAGTTACTTGCTAGTCAAGTGGTGGAAGGCTATATCAGTGGGATGCACAAATCGCCTTTTCATGGTTTTAGTGCTGAGTTTGCTGAGCATAAGATTTATAACCAAGGAGAAAGTACGCGTCATATCGACTGGAAATTATTTGCTAAAACAGACAAGCTTTATACCAAAAGATATGATGAGGAAACCAACTTGCGTTGTCACCTTATTATAGATAATAGTCCATCGATGCATTATCCGCTTACTAAAAAGCAAGAAATAGGATCGCTTAATAAAATAGGTTTTACTGCGCTCGCAGCGGCAAGTGTGATGAACCTATTAAAGAAACAACGCGATGCCGTTGGATTGAGTATTTATGCTAACGAGTACGAATATTACGCTCCAGAAAAAGGAAGTGAGAGGCATCACAATATGTTGTTGGACCAACTTTCTAGAATAAGTAGCAGCAAACCAAGTGGTCAAACTACAGACACTTATAAATACCTGCATGAAATAGCAGAGAACATCAAACGCAGGTCGCTTATCTTTCTTTTTACAGATATGTTTCAAAGTGATAGGCATGAGGATGAACTCTTTGAAGCCTTAAGGCATTTAAAATATAACAAACACGATGTGGTGCTTTTTCATACTTACGATAGTGCTACTGAGGTCAATTTTGAATTCTCCAATAGACCGACCCGTTATACAGATGTGGAAACAGGAGAATACATCAACCTTTATGCAGATAATGTTAGAGAAGAGTATCAGAAAGCGGTAAAGGAATATTTTGAAAAACTACGGGTGCGCTGTGGACAAAACAGAATCAAGTATATGCCGGTAGACATTCAGCAAAATTTTGATGTTGTAATGACTACTTTCTTGTTAGAAAGACAGCTTTTTAGATAGATAGCGTCACATTCTAATTTAAATACACCAACTGATGTTATTTTACACTAATTTATCTTTTAAATGCCGTATAAAATTAGTTTCTCTTCCACCCATTTGTTGTCATAAAATAGAACCCTAGCTACTGCTATGCTTAGATTTTATTCCTAAACTGGATAAAAAACAATTCGAATTTATAATATGTCATTCAGAAAACAAATTGGTATTAAATCAGGTTTTTTTATAAAATAAAAAAAGCCCATCCGAAGATAGGCTTAGTGCAACTGGACGATTGATGAAAAGAGTTCGAGTTGCTGTAAAGGAATTACTGGCTAAATCCTATTGATGTCAACAGGCATTTTTCTTTGCTTTCATAAAATGCCTAGCTCTTTTTATTTGTATCAGATCAAGTGTTGGAACGAACAAAGATTAGCTCTTTATGAGTTTTTCAACTTGAACTTGATCTCTATTTATCAATTCTACAAAATATATTCCTTGTTTTAAATCACTAATTCCATAATGGCTTTGTGGTCCTTTAAAACTTTTTACCAGTTGACCAGATACCTGGTAAATACGTACGGTTTCTACTTCTTCAGATAGCTTAAAAGTATCGGATGCTGGATTGGGAAATAACTTGATTGAGGAGGATAAAGAACGGACATCCTCATTACTTAATGGATCTTGTAATTGCTGAGTCGTGTACAGTTTATATTCCCCAGGTTGTAAATTAATCAAGGCCGTTTGATTCGTTACGTTGATAGCGGTGTTGTTATTAAAATAATCGTACCAGCTTCCTGTTTGTGAGAAATTAGGGTTGATATTTTGTGCAGTCACTGCAAAGTTAGCTATAACAACAGCATCAAATTGAGAACCGTTAAGATTAATTCTTTTTACCAGTCCGCTTACATCAAGGTTGTTATTGGTACTATTAAAAGTATCTGGGTACAAGGTTTTAAAATTGATCATAGTAGCGGTCACATGATACAAATCCATACGGTCTGTATCTGTATCATAACCCAATGTCCACGGAATAGGTTTGCGACCTGTGCGACCATTTAAATCAATGTCTAATTCATAGCCTAGTTCTCCAAATTGCCATAACATTTTAGGTCCAGGAATACTATACAGCATCGCAGCAATCGCTTCTTGTCTATCTAAAGCCACTGGCAATGTTCTAACATTATGAGAAGAGTTGGAATTATTACCGAATAGGAGGTTCTTATACATCAATCGTTGCTCGTCATGGCTTTCGGCATAAGCAACTAAATGTTGATTATTAAAGTTACGCGAGTTAAAATAGGACCGAAAGATATTTGTATTACCACCGAATCCCATAGAGTTTTGATTGTACTCATCGGTCATTTTTCCCCAAAGCATAAATCCGGCGTCAGCAAGAACTTTTTCTTCACTATTATCTGATAGATGTTCTAGAATCATGTAAATATCATTAGTGTTTGCATTCCATATGGTATTGCGGTAATCATTTAAGATATCTACTCTGGATTGATCATATGCATTCCATGCCCCTATGTTTCCTAACGTATTGTTTTGAGTAAATCCTTTAGAAAGGTCAAATCTGAATCCGTCCACTCGGTACTCATCAATTAAAAATTGCAAGGTTTGTTTGACATAGTCACGAGTAAAGGAACTCTCATGATTCATGTCATAGCCTACATTAAAGTCATGTCGTGCTGTAGCATTCATGTAAGGGCTATTTGTTGCAGGCCTAAAGTTAGCGGGATCCCACCACATTTGACACAAAGGACTCTGGCTGAAAGCGTGATTGTACACGACGTCAATAATAACCGCAATGCCTTTGGAGTGGCATAAATCTACCAGTTCTTTAAATTTTTCTGGAGTACCGTAGGCTTTGTCAACCGCTCCATGAAGCTTAGGGTTGTAACCCCAACTGTCGCTGCCTTCAAATTCGTTAATAGGCATTAATTGAAGGGCATTGATTCCTAATGTTTCTAAGTAATCAATGCGATCTATTACTTGCTGGTAACTGTCTTGCTCTGAGAAATCTCTTACGAGTAACTCATAGACTACAAGATTTTCTTGATCGGGTTTTGTAAAATTAGTTACGGTCCAGTTATAAGCTGTTTTTTGGTAAGTGTACAAAGTTACATCCCCTGTAGTCTCGTTAGATGGATACGCTGTTAGATTCGGGTAATTGCCTACAGGAATAAAGGGGTCGCTTCCAGGGTCCAATATCAGCTGGCTATATGGGTCGGCCACTTTGATATCAAAGTCCACTAAATATTGATACATAAACTCTGTATTTGCAGAGAATTCGCTGGCGGGAACAGTTATCCAAAAGTAATCCCCATCCTTATTCATTTGGTAATTGGTATCTAGATTCCAGTTGGTAAAACTTCCTACCAGAGCCACATCATTTTTAAGAGGTGCAGCAAGAAGGAACGTGACGCTACCGTCGGCATTTTCATTGACTCCATTTTTCAATCCTGTTGGACGCGGAAGATTTTGAGTCGTACCAGGCACAAACACGTTTACCGTATCGCTGGACGTATCAGTTCCGTTAGTTGCTGTTATGGTAATATCATAAGATCCAGCCGTAGTAAATGTATAAGAACCGCTAATATTCATAGCCGTCGTAGATGCTATACTAGAATTATTAACACTGAGATCAAGAGCTGTATTTTGAGAACAGTCACCAGAAATAGTTATGTTTTGATTTAGGGTAAATATGTCTCCATCTTGAGGTGAAGTAATCACTGTGTTCAATCCAGGAAGAAAAACATCTAGAAAAATGTCTGGACTGGTTTGAGCAGTTGCTGTGGCATTTCTTACGACCAAGCAAATTTCAGAAACTACCTCCCCAGGGGCAACGTTGTAAAATTGATCAATACTTGTTCCTAGAGTAAGTTGGTAAATGTTGCCGCCCGTATTTACAAATTGAGGAGCAGTGGCATTATCACTAAAAGTACTGTTGACTATATTTTGCCACCTAGTTCCATTAATGTTCACTCCCGTGTAGGCATAAAGAGTCCCTGTCGCATTTTCCAAGCCTGTTCCTGTAGCATCAAAAGTTAATGTTACTTGATCGGATTGTGTGGGTGTGGATGGTGATGTGGTTACTTGCGCTTTCGCGAAAGCGAAACAAATAAAGGACATCAAACATAAAGTAAAGTTTTTCATAGCTTGAGTTTTGAGCAAAAAAAGGGCTGCGAACAGCCCTTGTAATAAAGTAAATTATTAAATTATTCTTGAGGGATAAGTAAGAAACTTCCATCTAAATCATTGAAGAAGATGTCATAAGTACCCGCTTTTACAGTAATATTTGGGTCATTATTATTATTACCCTGTCCAGCATAAGCAGATGTTGCATCACCCCAACTGTTGGTCCAGTCGTTTTCTGCTCTGATCTTCATTTCACCAGCTATTAATACGATATCGCGTCCTACCCATTTGTGAGGGTCAAAAGTAGATTGTGTGAGGTCCGTATCTGGATCATTCCATCCATTGGGAGTCGCAGCACCTATAATTGCTATACTCGTGAAAGTAGGAGCAGCGGCAGCAGTTGTGTTTGGAACCATGCTAAAACTTGAAGAACCTTCTGAATCATTAGTTACTCCTGTTACATCTATTGTAAAGTCATAATATCCAGCAGTGGGAGCAGAAAAAACGTTGGGATCATTTCCAGCACCATCATTTACACCTACAGCACCATTTCTTTCCCCGTACTGTGGTTGCCACATTCCTAGATTAGAAAGAATTTTAAACGCGTCAGCATTGAAGTAACCTGTGTAATAATGCTTGTTCACATCATTGATATCTACATAAAGAGCTGGGTTCGTTTCTCCGTTTCCATCACCGTTGTTCCATCCTGGCTCTGTTGCAGCACCTACAAAATACAAAGGTTTGAAAGGGTAGGCTTCAAATGGAGTAATCACTGCAGTAACTTCATTAGAAAATACTGGATTTACAGCTGCAGATGCAGTGGTAGCTTTTACTCTTAACTTGAAGTTGTTAGCTGAGCCTGGCTCTGCACCTAATCCAAGGGCAGCATCATTTAATGCATTGTAAGTAACCGCTGCATTAGTACTATTGTTAGCCCCTAATACAGCAGGTGAGCTAAAGTCACCTGATTCAAGATCCATTTCTAGCTGATAATCAATTTGAACAGGAGTTTCAAAAGTTATTCTGTTCCATGAAAACCTTTCTGCAAGATCTGCACCATTTGTTTCTGTCACCTCAAAGGTGTTTATTTCTGGAGATAAAACGATTTCTCCAGAGCTGTTCGTGTCTAGTGAAAACTCTTCGCTATCGGTATCATCACAAGACATAACTGCTGCGAGAGCTAAAAACGAAAGCATTAATATTGAAAACTTTTTCATTTGTATTTGATTTATAAGATTAGTAACCAGTGTTTTGTGGTTGTAGATTAGGATTTTGATTTAACTCTTGTGCTGGAATAGGCAAGAGGTTTCTGTAAGCGGCTGTTGTGGTACCATTTTGTACATTTCCTTTCCAAGCCCATACCTTAGAAGTAGTGAACTGTCCGAAACGCACTAAATCTTGACGTCTATGTGTTTCCCAGTGTAATTCACGAGCTCTTTCATCTAGTAAGAAACCTAAGTCTATTTGTCCAGCAGTTACATTTCCACTAGTGTTACCATAAGCTCTTTCACGTATGATGTTGATATAGGCTTCGGCCGTGTTGAGGTCTCCACCTGCGCCACCTCTTAAGACAGCTTCAGCATACATTAAGTACGCATCTGATAAACGAAAGACAGGAAAATCAATATCTACAAAATCACCTGCTTGATCCACACCAGCAGATCCGTCTACGTTGATGTTTTTAAATTTCTGAATAGCAAAGCCATCTTTAAATTGTCCTACATCTGCAATTTCTTTTGTTTGATCATCGGTAAAGAACGTCTCTCTCGTGTCAGCAGAGTTTTCTTCTCCTGGAAATAATTCTACAAATTCTGGTGTAGTTCTAATACCGCCCCAACCACCGTTGATACCGAATTCTGTTGGGTCCATATTTCCACCTACTGGAGCGTGAGTCAAATAAGTAGTACCACCGAAAGTTTGTGTATTTAAACCATCAAAATTGATAGTCCAGATAAATTCGCTCTCTGCACCATTACGATTGTTGTCTGCTTGGAAACTGTAAGCATAAGGTACGTTAGGTACTGTATAGCCAGCTAAAATTACTTTATTCAACTGTGTAATTGCGTCTGTATTTCTTTCTGAACCTGTATAGACTTCAGCATTTAGATAAATTTTTGATAAAAGCATCCACAGCGCCGCTTTGTCTGCGCGTCCATATTCATTCATACGAGCGTCTACCATATCATCTTCAATAGCTAACAATTCTAATTCTATAAATTCAAATAACTCAGCGCGATTTTTCACTTCTGGTAAAACCGCTGGATCGTAGTTTACATCTCTAAAAGGCATTTTGCCAAAAAGATCCATTCCATGATAGTAAGAATAAGCTCTTAAAAACCTTGCTTCAGCGCGATACTCTGCAACATCTGCTCTAATATCTGCTGGGATATTGTATTCATTTAGTTTTGCATCTGTACTTAGAGCTAAGAATTCATTACAAACCGCTATTTGATAATTCACTCTTGAGAACATGGCGTTGATAAATTCATTCCCATCTGTCCATACATGGCCGTGTAAATCTTTGATCGTTCCATCATTCCAAGCGATAATCGCCTCGTCTGTGGTCAGTTCTTGCATGTTCCAGTATAATCTTAGGTAGTTGGAAAAACCACCATCGATTCCAGAAATGTCTGCATCACCGTCACCACCAGCTTGTCCACCTACGGCAAGACCTGCATAAGCTTTGGCAATAATGCCACGATAGGTGGCAGGATCTTGAAATAACTCTGCTTCTGTAACCCGGTTATCTCTCGGCTCTACTGTAAGTGCATCATCACATGCAGTAAAAACAAGCATCCCAAGAAACAAAAAGATAATTGATTTGTATATTTTCATAGTATTGCTTTTTTAAAAATTAAACCCTAATCCAAAGATTAGTCCTCTGTTACGAGGGAAAAGATTGTTGTCTATACCACCGAATACTTCAGGATCAACCCCGTCGTAATCTGTAATAGTTATAAGGTTAGTTCCTGTAACGGAGGCTCTTATATCTACTTTGTCGCCTGGGAAATTATAACCTAACGAGATGTTATCCAACTTGATAAAATCAGATTTCTGGATGTAGTAATCAGAAAATAATCGCTGTTGAGAGAAGTTGGTATCTAAAACATCTACCGGCGCATTGACATAAATTGGATTCTGTGTGTTCGTTGGGAAAATACTACCGTAGTTAGCTGCGTTAGAAGCCACGTTATTGTAGTTGTAACCGCCAGCGGCACCTCTAAAGGTAAAACTTAAATCTAGATTTTTATAATTGAAGTTGGAAGTGAATCCAAAATACACATCATGATTTGCTTTTTTATAACGAACTCTATCGGCATCGTTGATGATATTATCACCATTGGTATCTACAAAGACACCATCTAACGGATTTCCATCTTGATCGTATACTTGACGGAAAACACTGAAGGTAGTCGGGTCAGATCCTACCGACCATTCTTGGATATTGTTTCCTACACCTCCCGAAATCCCGCCTACTTGTACGGGAGCGTTTTCAGCACCGGCAAGGTCGGTAATTTCTATTTCTTGTACGGTAGCATTTGCAGATAAGGTCCAATTCATATTTTCAGACTGAATCATCTTTACAGAAATACTGGACTCGATACCTCTACTTAAAGTAGAACCAGCATTCTGAAAACTTCCATTTTCTAACCCTCCAGATGGAAGCGGGCCGAAAAGCAATAGGTCACTTGTTTCTCTATAAAAACCATCTACGCTACCCGTAATACGGTCGTCAAAGAAACCTAAGTCGATACCGGCATTCCACTGATCTGTAGTTTCCCACTTTAAGTCAATGGCTCCTTCTGGACGTATTGTAGTGACAAATTGATCTCCAAATTGTACAGCCGCTTGAGGTTGTCCTGGTGTGAAAACGGATAGGAATGCAAAAGATACAGGGATATCTTGCTGTCCTGTCTGACCAAAACCGCCACGTAGTTTTAATTGAGATAAGAAGCCACTGTTCTGAACAAAATTAGTGTTGGTTAATTTTAAGGCTCCACTAACACCGTAGAAATTAGCCCATCTATTTTCTTCAGAAAAACGAGAACTACCATTACGGGAAGCACTACCTGATAAAACAACTAAATCCTTAATGTCAAAGGAAGCTCTTGCAAATGCGGTGACCAGTGCAGAGTCATCTATGCCTACTGGATTTTCTTGCAAGGAGTTGTTTATGGTAGAACGACCAGTTGTTTGACGAGTAAAATCTTGATAACTTCCACCTAATGTTAGATCCATATCAGTATCTAGAGATTCTAAAGTTCGCTTATAATCAAAGCGACCATCTAGCAATTGGTTTCTTCTAAACCCTTCACTAAAGCTTCTGTTATTTCCACGAGCACCAGCTCCAGAGTTGAAGTCTCTAATAGAATAACTATCAAATTCATTATAATCGATACCTGCATTACCAGTAAATTTTAAACCAAGAACTTGTCTGATGTTATAAGCAGCGTTAAGATTTAATCTGGCTTGTGAATTGTCTAATTGGGAATCTAAACTATTTAATAGTCCTAATGGATTACGAGGTGCATTAGGTTCTGGACCTGTAGTGTTGGTGTATTCAAAATAACCGCCAAAAGCGCCGGTATTATTAAAAATAGATTGCGTAGGATCAAAAACTACAGCAGCGCCTATAGCACCACCATCAGCATTTCTGATTTCCTCTTGAGCCATTTGAGAAGTGAAGGTTAGTTTTAAATCTCCTTTAAGAAAATTCTGTCTCACATTAAGTCCTAATGTAGCTCTTTCATAACCAGACCTCAACAAAGTACCATGTTCGTTAGTGTAACCAAGTGACGCACGTATGGAGGTAGTTTCATAACCTTTCTCTGCAGTAAGGCTATGGATGACTCTAGTACCATTTTGGTAAATTTCATTTTGCCAGTCAGTATTTGCGGTACCTAATACAGAAGGATCTCTTCCTTGGTCTGTAATCAGTTGTCTAAACTCGTCTGCACTTAATACATCAGCATAGTTTTGAACTTGGTTGACTGCAAATTGAACATCGTATCCCAATTTAAGGTCGCTATTTAATTTTGCTTTTTTGGTCGTGATTAAAACGACACCATTAGAAGCACGGTTACCATATATAGCGGTAGCACTCGCATCTTTAAGAATAGTGAACGACTCAATGTCTGCTGGGTTGATAGAATTAAGACTCGCATTACGCTGATCTAATGGCACCCCATCTACTACATAAAGAGCATCTTGATTTCCACCTAGTGTAGAACCAGGACGTACTCTGATGGTAGGGCCGTCGCCTGGACGACCAGAAGCAGCGGTAACTTGCACACCTGCCACTTTACCAGCTATTAATTGGCCAGGGGATACGATGGCTCCTTTGTTAAACTCTTCTTCATTTACAGTCGTTTGCGCTGCGGTTACATTTGCTTTTTTAGTGCTTCCATATCCTATAAGTACGATGGCATCTAACTCAGAAGGATTTTCTTCTAAAGTAATATTGATGGAGGTCTGTCCCGTAAAAGGAATTTCCTGAGTGGTATAACCTACAAAAGAGAACAGAATGACAGCATCGCTAGGAACATTATTTAACGTGTATTTCCCATCAAAATCGGTTGATGTACCGTTAGATGTTCCTTTTATTGAAACAGTAGCTCCTAAAGCTGGTAAGCCGTTAGATTCCAATACTGTTCCAGTAATTACACTTTGAGCAAATGCAAAAAACGGTAGTAAAAATAACAGTAAAACTGCTTTGGATTTTTGATTCATTTCGTTGATTTAATTAGTTGTTAGTGTCATCTTCTTCTCACACGGCAGCTAAATTATGTAAAGTAAATGTTAACAAAACCTTTTTTCTACCACATTCTACGAAAACGTTTTCGGTTCATTGTAGTATTATTTTAAACTATCTTCACTTTCGCGAAAGCGAAACATACAATTATTCATAACCTAAGTTATAATGGCTCAAAAGATTACACTTAAGAAAATAGCGCAAGACTTAAAAGTCTCTATATCAACTGTCTCTAAGGCATTGAGAGATTCACATGAAATAAGTATTGAGACTAGAGACAAGATCAAAGAGTACGCAAAGGAGTTCAATTACAAGCCTAATAGTATAGCACTGAGTCTTAAGAATCAGAAGACAAAAAAGATCGGGATCATCATTCCCGAAATTGTTCACCATTTTTTTGCGACAGTTATTTCGGGAGTGGAACGCGTGGCAAATGAAAAAGGCTATCAGGTCATTATCACCTTGTCTGGAGAGAGTTTTGATAAAGAAGTTGTCAACATGGATATGCTGGCAAATGGCAGTATAGACGGTTTTATCATGAGCCTTTCCAAAGAAACCATGGAGAAACAGGATTTCCACCATTTAAGAGAGGTGACTAATCAAGGAATGCCTATAGTAATGTTTGATCGTGTATCTAACGATATACCTTGCGATAAAGTGATTATTGATGATGTTGCCGCAGGTCATGAAGCGACGGAGTTCTTATTGAGAAAAGGTAAAAACAAATTAGGTATTATCAGTACCGTAGACTACGTTAACGTGGGTAGATTGCGTTCTCAAGGCTTTAAACAAGCATTGCAACAACGGGGTTTTGAAGTAGAAGACCAGCAATTTCTCAAAATAGAAGACATTGACAGTTGTGAAAGCGCTATCGAAAATTTTGTAGTAAATAACAATTTTGATGCCGTAGTAGCAGTAAACGAGTTGTTTGCAGTTATGGCGAGTAAAGCCTTGCAAAAGGCAGGCAAGAAAATACCAGAAGATGTTGCTATTGTTGCGTTTACGGATGGAATACTTTCTAAATTTGCCAGTCCTACTTTAACGACTATAGGACAGAACGGTGAAGAAATGGGAGGGATCGCTGCTGCAAAACTGATTGAAAAGCTAGAGTCTAAAGATCACGATAATGAAACTTACGAAACCGTTATCGTAAAAACTACACTGATAGAAAGAGAATCTACACCATAAATTAATAGTTTTACACTTCCGATTAAAGTTATATCTTTAACGAGAAATTGAATGAAAATTTTACCATTTCATTCAATTTGATCAATCAAAACTTATCTTCTTCACACACACCATAAGTTTTGATAAGTCATAAGGCTTATCGTCATTAAATCAATAACGATATGCAAAAACCTAAGTTAGGTTTCTGGGATATTTGGAACATGAGTTTCGGATTTCTCGGTATTCAGTTTGGTTTTGCCCTTCAAGGCTCTACCATGTCACGTATTTTTGAAACATTAGGAGCAGAGGAGTCTGAAATTCCATTATTATGGATTGCCGCGCCACTTGCTGGTCTTATCGTACAACCCATTATAGGTTACCTCAGTGACAATACTTGGCACAAAAGATTAGGACGTCGCCGTCCTTTCTTTCTTATAGGAGCTATTTTGAGTTCTATCGCCTTGCTATTTATGCCCTATTCTTCAGAAGTATGGATGGCTGCGGGCTTACTACTCGTCCTAGATGCCTCCATTAACATCTCTATGGAGCCTTTTAGAGCGCTTGTTGCAGATAAACTGCCAGAATCACAACGCAGTTACGGGTTTGTAGTACAAACCTTAATCATAGGTGTGGGGACATGGGTAGCCAGCAACTTACCTAAATGGGTCAACAATACATTAGAAATTTCAAATGAAGCTGCTCCTGGAGTCGTTCCAGATTCTGTGAAAGTAGCTTTTGGGGTGGGCGCTTTTGTTTTTATTACTTCCATTCTCGTAACCATATTTACTACAAAAGAATATACTCCTGAAGAAATGGCTGCGTTTGATGATGCCGGGGAGCCAGAAGAGAAAAAAGGAATGCTCGCTACCATATTAGGGACCTATGCCTTAATGCCTTTAATCATGAAAAAATTAGGAGTGGTACAATTCTTCTCCTGGTTTGCATTCTTTGCGATGTGGACACTGGCAAATCCTGCGCTTACCAGTCATATATACAATGCCTCTAAACCAGATGTCATGGAGTTTGCTCAATTAACAACTAATGAAGATGGGGAAGAAGAGGCTGTTAGGTCTTCAGAAAATGAAATCGTATTTTTAAGTGAAACATCAAAAACAGCATACAAAAGCTTAGATAAAGCTTATAATGAAGCTAGTGATGATGTGGGTTCTAAAATGGGTATCTACGGATTAACCTCCATGATTTTTGCGTTACTTCTTACGTTCTATACCGCTTACAAGTCCATCAACAGAAAATACATTCACATGGGAAGTTTGCTCGCAGGAGCTCTCGGTTTCTTGTATATGTTTTACAGTCCAGGGGCCCCAGATAACCTCTACATATCATTTGGGCTCATCGGTATTGCGTGGGGTAGTATTTTATCCATGCCTTATGCCATGCTTTCCAGCTCTGTTGAATCCTCTAAAATGGGATTAATGATGGGGGTCTTTAATATGTTTATTGTCATCCCACAAATAATAGCCGCTGTAGGAGGGGTAGTTTTATTGCATAATTTAATTGGAGAAGAATCTATTCATGCGATGACTATTGCTGGAGTATTCTTAATTATTGCAGCATTCTCTAATTTACTAATTACAAATAAAAAGGCGATTACTTATCAGCCTGCTATTACAAACGATTAAATGGTTAAAAAAGCATTCATATTTGATTTAGATGGCGTTATAGTGGATACAGCAAAGTTCCATTTTATAGCTTGGCAGCGATTAGCGGCGTCTTTAGACATCAATTTTACAGAAGAAGAAAACGAACAACTGAAAGGAGTTTCTAGGGTGAATTCACTTAAGAAAATCTTAGAATGGGGAAAGAAAGAAATCTCTCCAGAAGTCTTTCAACAAAAAATGGATCAAAAGAACGAAGAGTATCTCGATCTTATAAAAAGCCTAAGCACAAAAGACATTATGCCAGGAGTGCACGACTTCCTTTTAAACTTAAAAAAGCAAGAGCTACCTATTGCATTAGGAAGTGCGAGTAAAAATGCACGGCCTATTTTACAAAAATTAGGAATACTAGACCTGTTTGAAGTTATTGTAGATGGAACTGACGTTACTAAAGCAAAACCAGATCCAGAAGTATTCCTTAGCGCTTGCCAGCAATTAAATTATACGGCTCAAGACAGTATCGTCTTTGAAGACAGTGTTGCAGGAGTGCAAGCTGCAAACACCGCTGGAATGATTTCCATAGGATTGGGAGAAGAAAACATATTGCATGAGGCAGATGAGGTTTTTACACACTTTACAGATATGCCCCAGGATTATATCAACACATTACTAAGTCAAAAGAAATGAATCAAGAATATATCATACCAAACGCCTGGTCTATCATTGAAGAAGGGTGGAAGCCGTCTCAAGTAGAATCTAGCGAAAGCCTTTTTTCCATCGGTAACGGTGCTATGGGGCAACGAGCAAATTTTGAAGAAAAATATTCAGGAGATACCTTTCAAGGAAGTTACCTAGCAGGAGTTTATTATCCAGATAAAACGAGAGTAGGATGGTGGAAAAATGGCTATCCAGAATACTTTGCAAAAGTTTTAAACGCTCCTAACTTTATAGGAATAGATGTCTTTGTAGATGGAGAAGAGTTGGACCTTGCGACAGCTCAAGAAGTGAGTGATTACCGTCGGGAACTGAATATGAAAGAAGGCTGGTACGAGCGTTCTTTTGTCGCTCATTTTTCTGATGATAAAGCGATTAAAGTAGTTGCGCGCAGGTTTATGAGTCTAGAAATAGATGAGCTTGCAGTGATGAACTACAAAGTAACAGCAGTAAAAGGAGATGTAAGAATTTCTTTTCAGCCGTATATTGATGCAGGAATTACTAATGAAGACACTAACTGGGATGATAAGTTCTGGGAAGTAGAAGAACTGGTTTCTGAAGACCATCAAGGTCTGGTACGCAGCCGAACTAATAAAACCAACTTTTATGTAGCAACTTACATGCAATCAGAGCTGATTAAAAATGGCGAGCATGTGCAATATGCTGCGCATTTTGATCAGAATAATACCCTGATCAGACATAAAGCTGTTTGCGATATCGCTCAAGGCGAAAGCGTCACGCTTATCAAGTATGCCGGTTATGTTTCTAGTTTAAATCATGAACATTGGGACTTGTTTACGGCTGCAAAAGCTGTTTTACATAAAGCGACAGCATTAGGTTATAAAAGTTTGCTTAAATTGCAGGCAGATTCATGGGCGCAAATTTGGGCCATGGCAGATATAACCATAGACGGTGATCTCAAAGCACAGCAAGGGATTCGTTTTAATATCTTCCAATTGAACCAAACTTATTCAGGTAAGGATTCTCGTCTTAACATAGGTCCTAAAGGATTTACTGGAGAGAAATATGGAGGTTCTACCTATTGGGATACAGAGGCTTATTGTATTCCTTTCTACATGGCTACCAAAGATCAACAGGTAGCACGTAATTTATTGAGATATAGATATGAGCAGCTAGACAAGGCCGTTGAAAATGCTAAGAAATTAGGGTTTTCTTCTGGAGCTGCTCTATATCCAATGGTTACTATGAACGGGGAAGAATCTCACAACGAGTGGGAAATTACCTTTGAAGAAATACACCGCAATGGGGCGATGGTTTATGCCATTTACAATTACATCAGGTATACTGGAGATGACAGTTACGTTCCAGAAATGGGACTTGAAGTAATGATCGCTATTGCAAAATTTTGGCACCAACGGGCTACTTATTCCCAGCGAGCTAAGAAGTACATGATCCTAGGCGTTACTGGACCTAATGAATATGAAAACAATGTCAACAACAACTGGTATACCAATTACTTAGCAAAATGGTGTATTGAGTATGCAGTAGAAAATATCCATAAAGTAAAAGACGCACACCCATCTGATTACGAGCGCATCATGGCCAAAACCAAACTGACAGATCACGAGATCTCAGCATGGATGGATGTGGCAGCAAATATGTACATGCCCTTCGATGAAGAATTAGGAATCTACTTACAACAAGATGGATTTTTAGATAAAGAAATCATTCCTGTAGAGGAGCTGTCTAAAGAAAACAGGCCTATCAACCAGAAATGGTCTTGGGATCGTATTTTAAGAAGCTGTTATATAAAACAAGCTGATGTGCTGCAATGCTTTTACTTCTTTGAAGATCACTTTACCAAAGAACAACTCGCAAAGCACTTTGACTTTTATGAACCCTTAACCGTTCATGAAAGCTCGCTTTCTCCTTGTGTTCACAGTATACAAGCAGCAAAGTTAGATCGTATGGATCAGGCTTATAAGCTTTATGTGAGAACCGCTCGTCTCGATCTTGATGACTATAATCAAGAAGTAGAAGAAGGTTGTCATATTACCAGTATGGCAGGAACATGGATGAGTATTGTAGAAGGTTTTGGAGGTCTTCAAATCATTGATGACAAACCTAGTTTTACGACCAAACTTCCTCAACAATGGAGCGGTTTCAGTTTTAAAATCAACTTTAGACATCAGATTATAGAAGTGCAGGTCACGACCTCTGGAACTAAAGTAAGTCTAGAAGGAAAGCACGATCAAGATATTATTCTCAATGGTGAGCACATCACTTTGGAGCCACAATTTGTAAATGCTTAACCTATGAATAGATTAGCCATTTTATTAAGTAGTGTTGTGTATCTCGCTTGTTCTTTTAATTTCGCTTTCGCGAAAGCGGACTTAAAAAACAGTTTATACCTCACTTGTTGCGGTACGAAAGCGGTACAAGCACCATCTATCGAGAGAGTAGAACCTCCTTTCTGGTGGACTGATATGGAACATTCTCAAGTGGAGGTGCTGTTATATGGAGAAAATATAGCCAATTACTCTGCTCCAATTGATAGTGATTTACCAATAGTAAAAGTTCGTAAAACAGAGAATCCCAATTATCTGTTTTTGACTTTAGACACTGCAAATGCCATTTCGGGTGATTATAAGATTCTTTTAAACGTTTACGATACCTATAATGTAATTGACTTTACCTTAAAGGAAAGAGAGTTTAATTCTAGATCAAGAAAAGGCTTCGATTCCAGTGACGCTATTTACCTAATCATGCCCGACCGATTTGCAAATGGGGACCCTTCTAACGATAGTACGGATGATACCCTAGAAAAAGTAAATCGAGAATTAAAAGGTGGTCGCCATGGAGGCGATATTCAAGGGATTATGGATCACTTAGATTATATCAATGAGTTAGGAGCTACTGCCATCTGGAGTACGCCTTTATTAGAAGATAATGATGAGCGTTATTCGTATCATGGTTATGCTCAAAGTGATTTGTATAAAATAGACCCAAGATACGGGACAAACGCCGATTATAAACGACTGGGCGATGAGTTGCATAAAAGAGATATGAAATTGGTCATGGATTATGTGACCAACCATTGGGGCGCAACGCACTGGATGATGCAGGATTTACCTACGCAAACCTGGATCCATCAATTTGATGATCATAAAGGAGAAGATTTTCCTGTTGCTGGATATGCCAACTCCTCTTACCGACAGACCACACAAATGGATCCTAATGTCAGTAAAAGAGATGCTATTTATGCAGAGAAAGGTTGGTTTGTCAGTTCCATGCCAGACATCAATCAAAGTGATCCATTAGTTTTAAATTATTTGATTCAAAATACCATTTGGTGGATAGAATATGCTGGATTAGACGGGTTGCGCGTAGATACCTATTCCTATAATGAAAAGGAAGGCATTGCAAAATGGACCAAAGCCATCATGGAGGAGTACCCTAACTTTAATATAGTAGGGGAAACTTGGTTACACGATCAAGCGCAAATTGCTTACTGGCAAAAAGATTCTAAAATCGCTGCCCTTCAGGATTACAATACACACTTGCCCAGCGTGATGGATTTTACTTTACACGATGCGATCACAAGTGCATTTAATGAAAATGATCAAGGTTGGGACAAAGGAATGGTAAAAGTCTATGAGAATTTTGTCAATGACTTTTTATATCCGGATATTGATAATATCTTGGTTTTTGCAGGAAATCACGATACCAATCGCATCAACGGCAACGGATTGTACAACGGCGATCTAGCCAAATACAAACTGGCTATGACTTTAGTGTTAACCACTAGAGGGATTCCGCAATTGTATTATGGTGATGAAATAGGAATGGGTGGTAACCGAGATACCGATGGTGACGGTGACATCAGAAGAGATTTTCCTGGAGGATGGAAAGGCGATGAGGGGAATGCTTTTAAAGAACCTACTCTAGAGCAAAAAGCCTTTCAAGAATTCACTAAGAAACTGCTGAATTATAGAAAGAATAAAGAAGTGATCCATAATGGGAAATTACTTCAATACGTCCCTGAGAATAATTGTTATGTCTATTTTAGAGAAAATGGTGTCGATAGTGTGATGGTGATCATCAATAACAATCCAGAAGAAGTAACTTTAGACATTTCTAGATTCAAAGAAGGAATTTATACCGCAAAAGAAGGAACTAATATCTTGACAGATAAAAAAGTGAAACTGACTGCTGATTTAAAAGTCGCTGGTAAAACAAGCATGGTGATGGAATATAGTTTTTAGCACTGCAAACACCTAACTCTTATCTTTCCTTATGGAAAGACGGTAGTTGGTGTGTTAGATAAACTAACGACCATAGCTAGAAATGAAGGTTTCCCTTACTTGCACCCGACGAGAACAGCAAGAGAAATGCATAATGTACGCAGGATAATAGTGCTTGCGCAAGAGTAAAAACCTAACAAGGTTGAACTATAAAGAAAGTGCTCATAGTTAAGATTTTCCCTTGAGGTAAATGCCGATAGGCAAAGGCTGTTAGCAAACGAGTAAAAAAACCTTTTTATCAAAAAAGAAACAAATTATTAAATGAAAAAACTAATTGTCCTATTTGCAGCTTTGCTCCTACTTAGCTGCGGTACAAAAGAAGAAAACACACTCGATAGAAGAGCTAGTGTGATCGAGGTGATGACGACTCCGGTTTATGAATCTTCTCAAGGAAACACAGCTGTTCTATATGCCGATTATCTAGGAATAAAAAAGGCAGATAGTGTCACTTTAGGTTACGGAATTACGCAGCGGGAATCTGTTCCTATAGACAGCGTTTATACTTTTAAGATGGAAGAAGACGCTCCATTTATTTCCCATATCACTTTATGGACAGAAGGGATCAGAAACGATGTTCCTGTTTTTAAAAGCAACAGTAAGATCATTGAAATCCCTTATAATGGGAATTTTAAAAATGTTACCATAAAAGGAGAGTTTACCAATTGGGCGAGTAAAGAATTAGAGTATAACGGAGAAGAGTTAGTTTACAAAGCAAGGGTGCCACAAGGCAAGTTTCAATACCTTTTCTTAGAAGGTGGAAATGAAGAAACACTAACAGGAAATGAACCCGGTGTTATTAGCAATGGAATGGGAGGTTTTAATCGGTTGTTAGACAACAGTCGCCTGGCAGATCCAGCTCAACTTTTTTACGGAGAAATCATAGATCAAGGTTTTACTTTTAAAGCTTCTGGAGGGCTAGATAATGTGGTGGCACTTTATGAAAACCAGCTTATAGAAGCGGTGAAGACCAAAAACCAAAACACCTACACGGTCAATTTGCCTGAAAAAGATTTCTCAAAGCGTATTTCAAAAACACAATTGGTACGAGTTTATGCCAGCGATGCAAATGGACGTACCAACGACTTGTTGATTCCGGTTCAAAATAGACAAGTTGTAAAAGATCCTAGTCAATTAGCTCGTAGTGATTTCCATACGCAAATATTGTATTTTATGATGGTAGATCGTTTCCTTGACGGAGATAGAGCCAATACAAAGCCAGTGCCAGATCCAGAGGTTTTGCCTAAAGCTAACTATATGGGTGGTGATCTGGCTGGCATTTTGGCAAAGATCAAAGAGGGTTATTTTGAAGACTTGGGAATCAATACTGTTTGGTTATCGCCTATTACTCAAAATCCAGAGGGCGCTTATGGATTGTGGCCAGAGCCGCGCACAAAGTTTAGCGGTTATCATGGCTACTGGCCTATTTCTAATACAAAGGTTGATGATAGATTTGGAGATGAAAAGATCCTAAAAGAAATCATCAAAGAAGCGCACAAACGCGATATGAATGTCATTCTAGATTATGTGGCAAATCATGTACATGAAGAACATCCTTTATATAAACAACACCCAGAATGGGCGACTAATTTATATCTAGAAGACGGAAGCTTAAACACAGAGCGCTGGGACGACCATCGTTTGACAACTTGGTTTGATACTTTTATGCCTACCCTGGATTTTTCAAAACCAGAAGTGGTAGAAAAAATGACAGATTCTGCTTTATATTGGGTAACTGAATATAAGCTGGACGGTTTCCGTCATGATGCGACCAAACATGTTCCGGAAATTTACTGGAGAACACTAACTCAAAAAGTACGTAAAAATACCGACAGACCCATTTATCAAATAGGGGAAACCTACGGCTCTTACGATTTGATAAGAAGCTATGTAAGCACGGGAATGCTGGATGCCCAATTTGACTTCAACCAGTATGATGCTGCGGTGAGTGCTTTTGCTACAAAAGATGGGAACTATGCAAATCTTACAGAGACGCTTCAAAAAGGATTGGAATATTACGGTCACCATCACTTAATGGGGAATATTTCTGGAAATCAAGACCGAGCAAGGTTTATAAGCTATGCGAGTGGTGATGTAAAGTTTGATGAAGATGCTAAAAAAGCGGGCTGGACTCGTGAAATAATGATGAGCGATTCTACCGCTTTTGATCGATTGGGAATGTTGCAAGCTTTTAATATGACTATGCCAGGTGTGCCGGTTATTTATTATGGCGACGAGTACGGTTCTATAGGAGCAAACGACCCTGATAATCGCAAGATGATGAAGTTTAACGGCCTTTCAGATCGGGAGAAGAACCTGCGTCAACTGGTGCAGGAATTGGTGCATTTGAGACGCAATTCCATGTCTTTACTTTATGGAACTACACAAGTGATGGCAGAGAATAATGGGTTGCTGGTGATCAAGCGCAGCTATTTTGGAGAAGAAACGACCATTTTCTTTAATGAAAATGCCATTAGTATGAATATAGCGGGAAATGATGCACGCTTTCGCGAAAGCGGAACCGCAATAAACGCCATAGAAACAGATAAAAACTTCCAGATAAAACCTGGTAACTTTATGATTTTACAGATCAAAAGTAAAAAAAGCAATACGCCAAATTAATTAACCAGTACATTTGATTCTGACTTGAAGATCAGAAGCAATTATAGACCAAATAAAAAATAAAAGAATGAAAAAATACATTTTAGGATTACTTGCCTTAACAGCTGTTTTCGCTTGTAAAAATGAAGAAAAGGAAGAAGTTGAAGTAGCAATTACTAAAGAATACAGCCCTATTCAGGATCAAGATCTTGAAAACGCTATTATTTATGAGGCAAACATCAGGCAGTATTCTCCAGAAGGAACCTTTAATGAGTTTACTAAAGATATTCCACAGCTGAAAGAACTAGGAGTAAAGGTCATCTGGTTGATGCCTGTATTTCCCATTTCAGAAAAGAATAGAAAGGCAAAAGGGAACTTGCTAGTTGAAGATATCAAGGATCCTAAAGAGAAAGAAAAATATTTAGGGAGTTACTATGCAGTGGCAGACTATGAGAAGATAAATCCAGACTTAGGAACCCCTGCAGATCTTACGAAATTAGTAGAAACAGCCCATGAAAACGGAATGTACGTGATCTTGGATTGGGTGGCCAATCACACCGGGTGGGACCATGCATGGATGGAGGAATATCCGGAATTCTACACCAAGGACGAAAATGGGAAGATGATGCATCCAGCTGGAACCGACTGGACCGATACCGCAGATCTTAATTACGACAATCGTGATTTATGGGATGCCATGACCTATGCGATGTCTTTTTGGGTCACAGAATACAATGTGGATGGTTTTAGATGCGATGTAGCTCATGAAGTGCCTACCGAGTTTTGGAACTATGCTACGGCGCAATTACAAGATCAAAAGCCACTATTTATGCTGGCAGAAAGTGAGAAGAAAGATCTTTTTACAGAAGCATTTGATATGGGTTACAATTGGGAAGGACATCACCTTATGAATGAGTTGGCTCAAGGCAAAACTTCCCTTGAAAAATGGGATGCTTATATGAATCGCAATTCTAAGAATTATGAGAAAGATGATATTCTTATGAATTTTATTACCAACCATGATGAGAATTCTTGGAATGGATCTGTAAAAGAACGAATGGGTGCAACAGCAGAAACGATGTTAGCGTTCTCCTATTTGATTCCAGGAATGCCATTGATCTATTCTGGTCAGGAATACGACATGGATTATCGATTAAAGTTTTTTGAAAAAGACACGATTCCTAAGACCAAAGGAAAGACCTGGGAGCTCATGAAGAAATTAGGAGCTCTTAAAGTAAATAACCCAGCCCTAAATGGTGGTAAAGATGCTGCCAGTTACACGAGACTTAAAACGAGCGATGACAGCAGCGTATACGCTATTAAAAGAGAAAAGGATGGCGCGACAGTTTTTTATGTGGCCAATCTTTCTAACGAAAAACTATCGACTACAGTACAAGGATTAAATGGAAGAATAACAGATGCGTTAAGAGGCGGTGCTGTCAATTTTACAGAAGGAAGTAGCTTGGATTTTCCTCCTTACGGCTATCGTATTTTTACTTTAGAAAAATAAAAATCTCTCGACCTATATAGTAAAAAGCCCTCCATTTGGAGGGCTTTTTTGTGTTGAGGTAGAGTCATGCCTAGACAGCATATATAGAAACTTTCTTTTCAAATCTTTTAAATCAGTTATGGGCCTTTTTATTGGATCAACGAGTTTCTTGATATGTAACACTGTTTCCAGAAAGTTAGAGTTCTGTCTTTATTCTTTTATCGGACGAGATTATTATATATTTCCCGATAGAGTTGTATTACTTTCGATTTTCTAAAAACAACAACATGCAAAAGACCTATTACGATCCTAAAGATCTTAAAAAATTTGGAAAAATAACAGAGTGGAGTGAAGAATTAGGAACTAAATTCTTTGACTATTACGCTAAGGTATTTGAAGAAGGCGCTTTAAGCGCAAGAGAAAAATCATTAATGGCGCTGGCTGTTTCTCATGCAGTACATTGTCCCTACTGTATAGATGCTTATACGGGTGACGCCTTAAAAAGAGGAATCACTAAAGAAGAGATGATGGAAGCTGTTCATGTAGCAGCAGCTATAAAAGGGGGCGCGACATTAGTACACGGTGTTCAAATGATGAATAAAGTGAACAAACTAGAGATGTAGCAACTCTAGGTTTTGCCAAAGCAAAACCGTAGAAGTTGCTATCCTAGAAAATCGCGGTAGCGATTTATCTGGGATCTGTATTTTCTCAGAGTTTAGTGCGCAGCAGCATCGCTAGAATTGCTATCCTAGAAAATCGCGGTAGCGATTTATCTGGGATCTGTGTTCCTTGTAAAAACTCCTTTCCTTAATCCCTGATAAGTTGTTCAGACAAATTTCTGGGATGGGAAAGGTGGATTTTACTCGGCAGCGGCAAATATGGAAAGCTTGCGCGGTGCAGATAATGAGAACAAAACTAGGTTGATCCATAAAGACAAATACCTTTCAACCACTCCTGATTGCATCACAGCATTTGCTGCGAGGCAAATCTTCCAGTGCATTCCTCCATCAAAAAAGCTCGTAGGATGCAGGCTTCTTAGGCGAGGAGCTTCTATATCTCGATTTAAAAAAGCTCCTTTCCTAATTATAGGAAAGGTGGGCAAAAAGAGCGGTAGCGAATTTTGGTCGGAAAGCTTGATGCGGTGCTGGAATTTAGGGTAGATTTTGAATTTGTTTCCGCCATAAAAGCACCTTTCCTCAGTTCCTGATAATTTGCGAAGACAAATTTCTGGGATGGGAAAGGTGGATGCGACTCGGTAGCGGTACAGACGGAAATGTTGCGCTGTGCTGGAGTTTAACAGGAATTTTGATTTTGTTTCCATTCAAAAACCCCTACCGACTTATCAATTTTTCCCATAAACCGATATATGTTCCCTTTACACTTGTTAGAAAAACAGAATAGTGACAGTTTTGTTATAAATTCTGACTACTTATGTACAACCATAGCAATACGAATTACGTAATTGTGATAACTAAACAAAAGACACCATAATTCATGGCTGTAAATACTACAAAATCTCTTAAAAATAGAGATGCAGATCTGGCTAATATCAACAAGCAAATGGAAGTGCTTAATGGAGCACCATTTTCTAACGGAGAGTTGCCTTATTTTGCAAAAAAAATCAAAGAAATAGGTCAGTTGCCCATGCGACCTAATAAATTGGAAATTCTTCAAGTAAATGTTGGTTATATGTGTAATCAAGTTTGCGCTCATTGCCATGTGGATGCAGGTCCAGATCGCAAAGAAATCATGACTCGTGACACGATGAGGTTGATTCTTGATGTTGTTAAAAAAAGTGGTGCCCATACATTAGATCTTACTGGTGGAGCCCCAGAGATGAATCCAGATTTTAGATGGTTTGTAGAACAAGCCGCTGAAGCTGGGATCCAAGATTTTATAGTACGTTCTAATTTAACGATTATTAGAGCCAACCCTAAATACCACGACTTACCAGATTTCTTTAAGAAGCATAACATTCATGTGGTGTCTTCCATGCCACACTGGACAAAAGGAAAAACAGATAAGCAACGTGGTGATGGTGTTTTTGATAAGTCCATAAAAGCATTGCAAGAACTCAATGAGCGTGGTTATGGAATGCCGGGTAGTGATTTAAAACTGGACTTGGTTTACAATCCTAATGGTGCTTATTTACCAGGTGATCAAGCAAGTATGGAAAAGGAAATGAAAGCGGCCTTGTCAGCAGATTTTGACATCCATTTTCACAGTCTTTTTGCAATTACCAATCTGCCGATCGCACGTTTCTTAGATTATCTAGTGGCAAGCGAGAATTATGAAGATTACATGTATGCGCTTGTAGAAGCTTATAATCCAGCAGCTGTAGAAAATGTGATGTGTAAAAACACCATTTCTATTTCTTGGGACGGCTGGTTATACGATTGTGATTTCAATCAGATGTTAGACCTTAAAGTAGATAACAAGATCCAGCATATTAAAGATTATAACGAAGATTTATTAAACGATCGTACCATTCAAATCTCACAACACTGTTACGGCTGTACCGCTGGAGCAGGAAGCAGTTGTCAAGGAGTTGTTGCTTAATATATAACCATCAAAAAAGAGGTTTCAAATACCGCCATTCTTCTCTTTGCACAAACTGCAAAGGCCGATGCACTGCATAAACAACTGGCTCATAATAGTGCCGTTATGCAGGTGTTGAATACAAATGCGATGCGAACGGTAAAATCTTCTGGGATTGATTATTTTCATTTTACAGAACAGGAGCAACACGGGGTAGGTTTTGGAGAACGACTTTCTAATTCTTTACAAGACGTTTTTGATAAAGGATATGAGTCGGTGATCTGTCTCGGTAATGACACCCCTTTATTGACACTTTCACTTATTCAAGATGCAGCAGCAGCACTGGAAACCGGTAAAGCTGTAAAAGGAAAGTCACTTGATGGGGGCCTTTATTTGATTGGTTTGCATAAAAAGGTGTTTGATAAAGTTTCTTTCAGAGCATTGCCTTGGCAATCGTCAGGTTTGGCTGTTGCTTTTCATGAATATATTGCTTCGCAAAATCAAAAATTACTCGTTTTAGAATCCCTAGCCGATATAGACACGGAGCAAGATCTGGAAGATTTTCTCGCAGGGAAAGATGCTCGTGATTCGATCATAAGAATGCTTTTAATCGCGCTTTCGCGAAAGCGCAACAATTACAAACACTTAAAAGAATCACTATCTTATGTTCTTTTTTCAAAGCCTTTGAATAAAGGATCACCGCAGGCAGCTTGATCTCGAGCTAAAGCCTTTATTGGCAATTCATTTATTTTTTTAAACCTTTACATGAAGAGAATTACTCTATTCATGCTACTTCTATGCGGTTTTATAGGAGCAGCTCAAATTTCTATTACGGGTAAAATTAGCGATACTGCTGGTGATCCCATTGCTTTTGCAAATATCTCGGAGCGTGGCACTCAAAACGGCACAACTACAGATGCTAATGGTTTTTATAGCTTAACAGTTGCAAATAATGCCGTACTCGTATGTTCTTATATAGGGTACCAAACGGCAATAATTCCTGTTCGAAAGGAAGTAACCATTAACGTGACTCTTGAAGAAGGAGATCAACTAGAAGCTGTAGTAGTCACCGCACTAGGGGTCAAACGTAAAGAGCGAGAGTTAGGATATGCCGTTCAAACGCTAGATGCTGAGCAAATTCAAGAAGTAAAATCAGTCAATCTAATCGATAACCTACAAGGTAAAATTGCGGGAATCACAGTAACTCCTGGCGCAACTGGTGTGGGATCTTCTTCAAAAATTACCATCAGAGGTGAAGCGAGTTTCTCTAATAACAACCCGCTGTTTATTGTGGATGGCACCCCAATAAATAACAATACGGTGTTTAACTTTTCTAATGAAGCAGCTGCTGGTTTTCAAGAAGTCGATTTTGGAAATGGTGCAGGAGAAGTAAATCAAGACGATATTGAAAGTGTTTCTGTTCTTAAAGGCCCAGCCGCCGCGGCCCTTTATGGAACTCGTGCAGCAAACGGGGCGATCATTATAGAAACTAAAAACGCTGGTAGAAACAAAGGAATGGGTATTTCATATAACACGAGTTTCTTTGTGGACAGTGCTTTTAAATTACCAGAATTTCAAAACGAATACGGTCAAGGAAACAGCGGTCAGTTTGAATATGTAGATGGTCTAGGTGGTGGTATCAACGATAACATTACTTATTCTTGGGGTCCACGACTGGATCAAGGGATCTTGATACCGCAATTTGATAGTCCGGTGACTTTACCTGATGGAACCGTGGTGCGTGGTGGCGATACTTCCTTATACAGCGGTTTACCCATTACAGCAACTCCTTTTAATAGCAACCCTGACAACCTTAAGAATTTTTACAATACGGGTTATACAGCGATCAATAATATCGCGATTACAGACGGTTTTGAAAATGGAAACTACCGCTTAAGCTTCACAGATTTGCGCAGTGAAAGCATTATTCCTGGTGTGGATTTGGATCGACAGACGGTTGCTGCAAAATTGAATTTTACACCTAACGATAAAACAAAAGTCAGAGCGAGTATCAACTATGTGAATAGTGCTTCTGGAAACCGTCCATCAAACGGTTATGGAAGTGAAAATGTAAATTATTCACTGGTCGCCTGGGGCCCGCGTTCTTTAAATATCGACAATTTGAGAAATTACTGGCAGCCAGGTTTGGAAGGCGTGCAGCAGTATTCTTTTAATTACACCTTTTTTGATAATCCGTATTTTATTCTACAGGAAAATCGCAATAGTTTTGCTCGTGATCGGTTGTTTGGAAATGTCTCGCTTTCGCGAAAGCTAACGCCAGATCTTACTGCAACGGTGCGAACAGGAATGGATTACAGTAGTGAAAAACGAAGGTTTATACGTAATTTTTCTACCAACAGATTTAGAAATGGAGCCTATGCAGAGCACGATGTATTTTACAGAGAGATCAATACCGACTTCTTGTTGAACTATAAAAAGCAATTGGGTGTGATTAATTTTGACGCCAGTGTAGGAGGAAATCGATTATCGCAAATGGCGTCTACTACACAAGTGCAAACGACCAGTCTCGCGCAACCAGGCATTTTTTCTTTGAATAATGCGGCTAGCCCTATTGAGAGTTTTGGCTTTAGAAGTGAGAAGCGTATCAATAGCTTGTATGCCTTTGCAAAAGCAGGCTATAAAAATTTCCTTTATGTGGATGTAACCGCCAGGAACGACTGGTCTAGTGCACTAGCAACACCTTTTAGTGCCTATAACACCTCATTTTTCTATCCGTCAGTTTCTACCAGTTTTATTTTGAGTAATGTAGTGAATTTACCCAGCGCCATTGACTTTGCTAAGATCAGAGCCAGTTATGCGCAAGTAGGAAATGATACCAGCCCTTACCAAACTCAAGGAACTTTTATTTCACAAACAAATGTGAACTCACAACCTACTTTTAGCAATCAAGACTTTATTCCCAATCAAAATTTAAGACCAGAGCTCACATCGAGTGTGGAGTTGGGATTTGATGTTAGATTTTTAAAACAGCGCCTCAATCTGGACGTTACCTATTACAACTCCTTAACTAAAGATCAGATTCTTTCTTTGCCTATAGGTATCGCTTCAGGCTTTAGTCAGCAAGTAGTCAATGCAGGTACCGTAAGAAACAAAGGTTTTGAAGTAGTCTTAAATGCTATTCCGTTAAGAACAGCTGATTTTGAATGGAGTGCTACGGTCAATTTTGCTACTAACCGAGCCATAGTAGAAGATTTGCCTCAAGAAGACGGAAGATTAACACTAGCTTATTCGAGGGTTTATGACAGTCAAGATCAAACCGTATGGCATCAAGTAGAAGAAGGTGGCCGTATAGGTGATCTTTATGGAACTGGTTATTTACGAAATGAAAATGGAGATTTTGTACTCACAGCAGAAGGACGCTTTATTGCCGATCCTGAATTGAGGAAATTAGGAAACTACCATGCCGATTTCACCATGGGATTCAATAATTCGTTTACTTATAAAAATTGGGATGCCTCTTTCTTATTAGACTGGAGACAAGGCGGAATTATCGTTTCAAGAACATTGGCCCTTGGTGCAGTAGGTGGACAGCTCGCTGAGACAGCTAACAGACCCGATGGAGGAATCGTTGCAAACGGTGTGATCAATACGGGAACTGCAACAAACCCTACTTATGTTCAAAATACTACGGCCGTTAGTGCAGAGAGTTATTACCGACAGTTTTACGACCGCAACCACGAGGAGAACAACGTGTATGATGCGAGTTATTTAAAACTACGTCAGTTCTCAGTAGGTTATAGTTTTGATTTGAATGAAGGGGCGTTGGGACTGTTTACTGATGGAGCACAAATGAGAGTTTCCTTGATAGGTAGAAATCTTTTTGCTTTCAGTGAGATCCCACATTTTGATCCAGAGCAGCTAGCTGTTCAAGGACAAGGATTTATCAATGGAGTGGAAGATATGTCCTATGCTTCAACAAGAAGTATAGGGGTTAAAGCTGGGATTACGTTTTAGAACTTGAACTTGAACTTGAATTTGAAAAAACTGTCAGTTCGAGTGCAGTCGAGAACGATTCTTGATTTTTTACTCACGTGGATAATTGAAAAGTTACAGATCGAGAAAGGCGCAAATAGATTCTGCATCAAGTGCGGAAAAACAATTTAAAAATAATATCATTTCGAGCGCAGTCGAGTACGTTTGTTCATCGGTAGGGAAAAGAAGCGATTAAAATATAAAAAATGAAAAACAAAATAAAATACAGCTTGCTACTTCTAGGTTTTATAAGCCTAATAATGGTTTCCTGCACCAATGATTTTGAAGAAATCAATACCAATCCTAATGCACCGGTTAGTGTACAACCCAGTCTTCTGTTGAGACAGGTGATCTATAATTATGGAGAAGAGATGTCTTATGAAGGTTTTGTAGCGGGTGGCTTATTAAGTCAGCACATGACCGCATTAGATTTTAACTTATTTGATAGACATGCGCTCAAAAGTCCGCAATTGGGTGGGAATCCGTGGCCTATTTTCTATAGAAATTTGAGAGATAATGAGATCATTATCAATCAATCTAGAGAAACACCCGCCTTTGCTGTTTATGAAGGTCCCGCGTTGATCTTTAAAGCCTATATGGCAGCTGGATTGACAGATATTTTTGGGGATGTGCCTTACTCCGAGGCATTCCGCGGACTAGACGGTATCGTAGAGCCTAAATACGATCTTCAAGAAGATATTTACGTACAACCAGGCGGAATTCTGGACAATCTGGATCAAGGAATCGCAGCAATTGAGAATTACAGCAGTTCCATTGCGCTCCAAGGAGATGTGTTATTCAATGGAGATCTCGATGCTTGGATACGATTTGCAAATAGTTTAAAGATTAAAGCATTGCTGCGCATCTCTGCAAAAGAGAATGTGAACGCACGTTTACAGACCTTGTATGACGATCAAAATTACATCAGCACCAATTCTCAAAATGCGGTATTTAATTTCTCCGATTCAGAGCCTAATAACTTCCGTATGGCGCGATTGAGAGCAGGAGATTTTAACAACTTTGTCATGAGTGAAACCATGGAAGAAGTATTGCAGGGATTAAATGACCAGCGTATCGAGGTGCTTTTTAGAGCTAGAGGAAACAATGGAAATGGTGAAGATTTCAACGGCCTATTAAACGGTATTGATGCTTCATCTACTTCCGTAACTCTAGCCGACTATTCTCTTGCAGGAACTATTTTTAGAGAAAATACAGGGGTATTAGACGCCAATTATATGACGGCATGGGAAACCAACTTCCTTCTCGCTGAAGCGGCAGAAAAAGGATTGATAACAGCTCCGGCACAAACGCTTTATGAAACAGGGGTGACACAAGCTTATGAATATTGGAATACGCCGTTACCAGCAAATTACTTAACCACAGTAGCTGCTTATAATGCAAATGCTAACGATCCTATAGAGCAAATCATTACTCAAAAATGGATTGCTAGTGTAATCAATGGTTATGAAGGATGGATCGAATACCGCCGTACTGGTTTTCCAGCTTTGAAAACTATATCAGCCAGTTTTAATAACGACTTGATTCCTGTAAGAATGCCTTACCCTGCAGAGGAAGCATCTCTTAATGCCGACAATTACAACGTTGCCGCAGCGGCTACAAATGATAATGATATCAATGTGCCGGTATGGTGGGATGAATAAATGAGTCGTGTCCCGATAGCCACTGGGATTGAGTTTTTTGAATATGGAATATGGAATATGAAATATCGAATATCGAAAATAAACTCGAAATGAAAAGCAGCTTCCCTTTGCGCTGCACTGAGCCTGTCGAATTGGGAAGGTAGGATGGGAAAACAGATCGGGAATCAATTTCAGGATGACAAAAACAGATGCTGCATCAAGTGCGGAAAAACAATTTAAAATAAATGTCAGTTCGAGCGCAGTCGAGAACCTTTGCTTATCGAGAAAGACACCAACAGATCGGGAATCAAGTTCAGGAGGACAAAAATAGATGCTGCATCAAGTGCGGAAAAACAATTTAAAATAAATGCCAGTTTGAGCGATAGTCGAAAACGATTATGTAACGAGAAAGATCAGCGATTTTTGATTTGTTTACTCAGATGGAAAATTTTGAATTTTGAATATCGATCAAGGAATAATGAATTTGAACTCGAACTCGAACTTGAAAAAAGGAGTAAAAAGCCTTCCCTTGAGGGAAGGGTGTTGGGATGTTGATGAGATGGAAAAAGCTATAAATAGATTCCGCATCGAGTGGGGAATGACAGAATAAATAACTAATAAACGATAATTGACAACTTGGAATTCCTAACCCAAATAGCAACCTTACAGTGGCTGCTCATTATCATCAGCAGTGTGGTATTTTTTATACTGGCACCTTATGCTAAAGATGTAGCGACCTTTTTTAAGGCGCAGCATAGAGGTAAGCAGCCTAGTATGTTCATGCTTACGGGCAGTTTGATCATCTCTTGGATATTTGCCAAAAGCATTACCAATGCGGCAAATCTAGGTTTGGAGTTTGGTCTGGTAGGTGGAGTGGCTTATGCAGGTTATTATTTGTCCTTTGTGGTTGCTGGAATTATTATTTATCAGCTGCGTACTCAAGGCGGTTATACCAGCATCCATCATTTTTTAACCGACAAATACGGAAGAAGAGCCGTTGGTTTGTTCTCTATTTTGATCAGTTTTAGATTGTTCAATGAAGTCTGGTCCAATACGATGGTGATCGGAACCTATTTTGGCGAAATGGGAAGTACCGCTTATTACGCCGCTATTGTTGTTTTTACATTAATGACACTTGCCTATACGTTAAAAGGAGGTTTAAGCAGTTCTATTTTTACCGACCTCATTCAAATGGTACTGTTTTCTATTTTATTGGTCATCATTCTAGCCGTCATCTTTGCAGAGCCTGAAGTGCATGTAGGCGAAATGATTACCTCTGGAACTTGGTCTATGGAATTGGGCTTGAATTTGTTTTTTGCTGCTATTTTACAAAGTTTTAGTTACCCTTTTCACGATCCAGTATTGACTGACCGAGGCTTTATCACAAGTCCTAAAGTTACTCGTAAGAGCTTTCTTTGGGCAGCTGTTTTAGGAGGTATTTGTATCGTACTTTTTAGTCTGGTAGGTGTCTATGCACAACAAGCAGGATTAAAAGGGCAAGCCGCTGTTGCCGTAGCTAAGAAACTAGGCGTTGTCTTATTATTGATCATTAACTTTATAATGATTACCAGCGCAGCAAGTACGCTAGACAGTACGTTTTCTAGTTTTTCAAAATTACTGACCATAGATTTAAGACTGGGAAAAACAGTCTCTTTTGGCAGAATAATGATGGTACTCGTTGCTGTTTTGGGTACCATCCCCGTATTCTTAAATGCCGAGATCTTAAGCGCTACCACTATAAGTGGTACTATGGTGATAGGACTCACTCCCGTATTTATTTTATGGAAAATGAAAGTGCCACAAATCAGTTATTTTTTGTCCGTATTTTGCGGACTCATTTTTGGCGGATTGCTCATTTTTGAATGCTTTCCAAACAGTCTTCTATTTACCACAGGAAAATATGCATCACTTTTATGGATCAATGTTTACGGGATACTTATGAGTTTCCTCTTATACTTAATACCCACATGGATAAAAAAATTATAGATTTAGGTAAAAAATCAGGCAAAATGCTCCTTTTTGGTGGTGTTTACAGCAATTTACAGGCCCTTTCCAGCCTGACACAAATGGCACAAGAATACCATATTCCACCAGAAAACTGTATTTGTACGGGGGATATCATCGGTTATTGTGGGCAGCCGCAAGAAACTTTAGATAAGTTTAAAGACTGGGGAGCACACAGTATTTTAGGAAATGTAGAAATCCAATTGCGAGATGATGAAGAAGACTGTGGTTGTGATTTTACGGAAGGATCTCGTTGTGATGGATTTAGTGAGATTTGGTACGCTTTCGCGAAAGCGAACCTACACTCCAATACCAGAGATTTTTTCAAGTCCCTACCAGATCATATTAGATTTGATTATGCGGGCAAGAAAATAGGAGTCGTACACGGAAGCTACGATCAGGTTTCCCAATTTGTATTTAAATCTACCGATTGGCAGGAAAAACAAGCCAGTCTAGCTGCTTTACAAGCTGAGGTAATCATCGCAGGACATTGTGGTTTGCCATTCGTAGATCAACAAGAAGATCAACTCTGGCTCAATGCAGGAGTGATAGGCATGCCGGCAAATGATGGAAACAGCGAGACTTGGGCGATGCTTATAGATGATGCTAACGGCTTTGAATACAAGCACATTCAATTGTCCTACGATTACCTAACTGCTATAGAAGAAATGAAGAAAAATCACCTTCCACAAGAATATGCACAGACCTTAGAAACTGGGATTTGGGATAACATGGAGATTTTGCCAGAAGAGGAGCGATTGCTTCAAGGGAAAAAATTTTATCTCTAAATAGACCTTCCTCAGATACAATTCACTGTTAAATGCTAACAGAATAAGGTTTTAGATCAAATTTGCATAGCATATAAAAGCAATTTAAATCTTAATTTAGGCTTACTTCTTACGCAAATGAATATTAAAACTAATCCCTATATAATCACCACTTAAGGTAGTGTCGCTTTCAGATCTTTCTGATACTGCAAGGTTATCCACCACATACTGTCCTTCATAATATCTAATTAATGAATTTTGATAAATAAAGTTCAATTGATATAAAGCTGGCTCAGTCATATAATAAATACCAGGTGAAATAATGAGGTTAGGTAAAATCCATGATTGTGTGATATTTTCTGCTCTTATGCCGAAAACTACTCTTTTATCTTCTAGTGATGTCACAAAGTTTGCTGAAGTAGTATCAGCACTTCCTGGTTGAATCAACGCCAGCATTAAACCGCTTTCTATATTAAAATATAAATTAGTGTCCAACTGTTTTTTAAACTGCACTAATAAAGGAATATGAAAATTAAATCTAGAGACTCTATAGAGATCTCTTCGTTGAGGTTGAAAAAATGCATCTTCATTTCTTAATAACAAAGTTGTTTTGTAAACTGGCGTGGACTGGTAATAGATTCCTATTTTGTAAGAAATAGCATATTCTGCTCTTAAAAGTTTTGTAAAGCCCACACTAAAACCATTTTGAGCTTCGTGATCTAGTACATAAGGTCCAGTAGGGTTCACGTTTTTAGTCGCGTCGTAAGTCATGAAACCCAAATGATAGCCCCATTTTTTGTACTCTCCAAATTCAGGATATGCTGGCTCTAGCAAATCTTGTGAAGTTGAGAACAACGATGATAATAAAACTGCAAGCAAAATGCTTGCAGTTTTGAAATTTATATTTAACGATATGTTGGTTACCATTGTAAAGAATATGTAGGATGAGGTGCAGTATAATGCCTGTGTTCCCCTTTTATTCCAGTTAAATTAGGAGCGTAAACTAAACCTCCACCCCAAACGGTGGTTTTAATATCACGACGTCTTTTCTTTTTATAAGTATTGTGTGCTTTTGATCTGTTCACTGGATCGCTACCACAACTAGTGCTGTATAAGGTAGATACAATATTTACACTCATATGTGTGCGTCGTTCTCTCATTCTACCTCTTCTATGTTTGTAACTAATGGACATTTTTTCTTGTTTAGAATAAAGAGGAAAGCTTCTAATTTTTGCTACAAGATCTACTCTGCGATCGCTACTAATATTATCTGATATTTTAGAAGCTTTCCAAAATCTACAATCTAATGCCTTTGAAACATTTACAGTTACACCTTCTTTATCTTTTAAAGCATCTAGATTATTTTGAGCTAGTAAGCTTAAGTTTTACACATAGTCTTGTGAAAAAGATACATATCCATCATCCATAGTTTGAAAAGTCTCGTTTCCTATAGCTACTTGCTGTCTATTATTGATTAAGGAAAGTTCTGATCCAGACCATGCAAATGCAGCATAAGGGCTAGTTCCTTCAAGATTTCCTTCCATGTAAGCCTCATTCATTGCATTAAATGGGATTCTTAATGGATTTTGAATTCAAGACTGTTCTCAAAGTTGATTTGTGGTACCTGATCATTATAGCCACTTGTAAACTCAAATTCATCTAACTCTTCTTCTCCTAAGCTCTCATTTGCAGCCAAAAAAGCGTCGTCATATATTTCTAATTCTTCACTCAGTTGGTTTGCGGTACTATCAAAATGCTCCCAAGAGGCAAATTTCAACATCGTAATTACTTCGGTTTGATTTTGAGCTCCTTGAATTGTGAAAGAAATCAAATCAGGTGTATTCGATACAGAAGAACTTTTGTTTTCTGCAGTAGTTGTGATTTCGTCTTCTACTTCACAGTTAGTTAGAGAAAATGAATAAGAGAGAACTGCACACATAGCAGTCATTCTCAAAAAGTTGTATTTCACCTAGTTGTTTTTAGTTTAATATAAATCTATTTCAAACTTTCTTATAAAAATTTTATTGAGGTGTAATTTTATGAATTTTTATTATTGTAATTTTAATTACAAAGTTCTATAGAATAAAATTTAATCAATCACCTAATTCACATGATCCCTTCTTGGTTTTATAAATTCCTTATCGCCATGTGCGTTATCAGTCTTTGCATCATAGGTTATAAAATAGCCGATGGCGAGCAGGACCGGAGTTTTATATGGTTTGGTTTTTTGTTTTTAATGGCCATTTGGTATGCCTTAAGGCAATTGCGATCAAAAGATTAAATACCTAGAAATTTATTAACGTGCATTCCTGAAAACAGTTCGTTTAAATCCATTATTTTCACACCATGGCAATCTTTAAACGCGATCCCTGGATTCTTGATGTTTACCGCACCTATAGTGGTGGAAATCACCTGTACCTGCGTGGTCGTGCCTTAGAAGACCAGCCGCTAAAGCATTATGAGCAGCAAACACTTTATCAAACACTGCGCAATACCTGGCGTACTTTTGCTACCGACGAGATTAGAAATGCACAAGTACGACTCACGCTTTCGAACGGGAAATTATTTGAGGTAAAAGCAGATCATGAAGGTTATTTTCTCTTTGATATCAAAACCGATTTCAATTTGCACGAGCTCACTGATAAGGAAGGATACTTGCTTATTAGCGTCGGTTTTGATGAGGATAATGCCGCTTTCGCGAAAGCGAAACAACAAAAGCGTCTCAAATTCAATAAGTTTACCGGTGAGACTTTAGTGCCGCCAAAGGATGCTGCTTATGGAGTCATAAGCGATATAGACGATACGATCATGCACACGGGGGTGACTAGTTTTTTAAAAATGCGAGTGGCTTTTAACACTTTTTTTAAAAATTACGATCGCAGGTTGCCCTTAATAGGAGCTGCTAGTTTTTACCAGTTATTGCACCGAGGCCCGTCTTCTGAAGATCAAAACCCCATGTTCTATTTGAGTAATAGTCCTTGGAATTTATATAAATATTTAGAGAAGTTTCTAGATTTTCATGGGTTTCCTAAGGGGCCTATTTTGCTCCGAGATTTTCCTACTCCATGGGATCGAACGCCAAAATTAAAAAGATCACATAAGGAAAACGAACTGGTCAATATCCTTAAGCATTACCCACATATGAGTTTTATACTTATAGGTGACAGTGGCGAGCACGATGTGGATTATTACAAAGTCGTAGCTCAACGATTCCCGGACCGTATCATGGCTATTTATTTAAGATCTGTAGACCACAAAAAGAAAATGCAACGAGTAAAATCTATTGCAGACAGTTTTACTATTTGCCCGATGTTGTTAATTAAGGAGTCCAAAGAAGCGGTCGCACATGCCAGAGAGAATGGTTGGATAGTTTAAAGAACTCGAACTCGAACTCGAACTTGAACTTGAATTTGAACTCGAACTCGAACTTGAAAGCTCCTTCCTTTTAGGGAAGGTTGGGATGGGTGTTGCAGTAATTATAAGGTGGAGAAAGCTATAAACAGATTCCGCATCAAGTGCGGAATGACAATTGAATAAAAGTAGCTTCCACCCTTTAAGGTTTGGGGAAGAAGCATAAAATCAAAAATCAAAAATCTTCAAACGTTAATCTTCAATCATTTACCCCAATACCCCTTTCTGCTTATTATAAAAAGCATCGGCTTGTTTTTTTAGGAGCTCTCTAGCTATTTTTTTCTTATAGGCGTACAGTTCGTCCTCGTCTGCGATGTCCTTGTAGATCCGGTTGTTTAATTCTTTATCGGTTTGTACGAGTACAGTCTGCTGCTGTTTTTGCTGGGTGACCCAAGATAGAACCAGGCCTTCTCTCTCTGCAAATTTGTAGTCGTATTCTCCTTTGGGTGATAATAATTTGGCAATTATAGGTGAGGTTTCAATAGCTAGAAACAATAAGAAGATGAAGAAAGAGGTAATAAAAGGCAATTTATTCAAGGCCTCGATACGTGCCATCAATCCGTCAAAGTTTTCTATAATTGGTTGTGAAGCTGCTAGCTGCTCTGTTTTAAGGGTATTTAAGTCGGCTAATTGTAATTCTATGGCTGCTATTTTCTCCGCATTTGTTGTTTTCAATTCCTTAAGATCGGCTAGTGCGGCGTCGTGTTTTTCTCGTTTCTCTTTATAGACAGGTCCTTTGCCCAGCTTGTTTGTTCCAGAGGTTCCTTCGGCTTCTGTGATGTAAGTGGAGTAGAGTGCTTCTACTTCTACTTCTTTTGTGGTGATTTCAGATTTTAATTCTTGTATCGCTTTCGCGAAAGCGGACACCTCAACAGCAAATAACGCCCCAACTTGCTCTTGATTATTTAAAGTCATCGCTAGTTTCTCCTCCAGTAAAACTTGATTAATTTCTTTCTCAAAAATCTTTAGCTCCAAGGGTTTTGAAATGACAACAGCGATGATAATTGCCAAAACAATACGAGGAGCAGCTTGCCATAACTCGTTGATTTTACGATCACTTTTCTTGAGTGTAGAAACAATATAGCGATCCAGATTAAAGATCAATAAACCCCAGACGAGGCCCAAAGCACTCGCGATCCAGTAGCTATCAAAAACGGTAAATAAGGCATAACTCGCGGCAATAAACGCCATTAGCGCCGTAAAGAATACCGTTGCGCCTATACCGGCATATTTATTACGCTCGCCAGCGCTGCACTGGTCTAGCAATGGAGTATCAGCGCCGCTACAAAAGATGAAAAAGGATTGCATAAGGAGTTGTATATAATTAGGGGTAATTTAATAACGCCTTTTATGCAGAATTGTTACAATCCTTGAACCAGAACATCAAATACCATCACTGATTCTATAAATAATGGTTCTTTTATTTTTCAAGATATTTTTGAAATTGTTGAAGCGATGGGTTAGTGTATGCCCAAGAATGTGGCTGCATGTTAATGGTCTTACCTTCTAGAGTGGAACCCATTGATAAAAATGTGTTACTAGCATCTAATTTCAAAGCTTCTTCATAATCTTTTGTGTAGCCGCCAACATAAAAAACGGCAAAAGTACCATTTTTCATACCTTCTATAATTTCAGGTTGTTTTATAAGTTCCCTATATTTTTGTTCTCCTTGCCACCATATTACACTAAAGCCTACTGCAAGATTTTTATATGCTGTCTCATTCAATAGTTGACCCTTGTTATCAAATATTTTGATTTGGTTCAAATCGCTAGAATCATACGTATAATTAGCTCCTTTTCTTTCAAAAGCTCCTTTACGGACAGTTGCGTCTACAGTAACGACTTTCCAACTTGTTTCATTTATAGCTACAAATGTGGTAGGTGTTTCTTTAGGGCCGTTTTTTGCCATAACTTCAGCAATATCTCGAATTTCCAGGAGAGTCATTTTCTTTCCAATATGATCACTAAAATTTAACGTGTTTTGAGCACCTTCTGTATAAGTCATATTTGCAGATTCATTGTCAACTAAGTATTTTTGAATAGCTGTTAGAGTTGCACTTTTACCGTTGAGCTGATAGTTTGGTTTTTTATTTAGATTAAAGCTTGCCATTAGAATCGATTTACGATAGTAAAAATCTTCGCTGTCAGGCTCATTTGTAACTTGTACGTCTGAATTTGAAGTAGCATGTTCTTTTTCTGAAGTTCGTAAGGCACCTAACTTATCATCTTTAAATAATTGACTATAGATCTCCTGAAGTTGCTCATTACTTATACTTTCCTTTTTAGAAGTGAAATGAAGTGATTTTGAGCTGTCATTATTATCTTTTATGGAGATTCCAGCGTCTGGATTGTCGTGTAATAAATAATGAATCTCGCTTTTTGTTACTTGCTCGTTATCGATATAGAATTTAGTAGGTTTTTCTTGCATTTCTGCGACAGAGACGATCTGTTTTTTCATTTGATAGAGCTTGTTGTCCTTATTTTTATCGGGATTTATGAGCGTCGGAGAAAAGGATGCGATCGCGCCACTTTCTAATTTCATAGATCCAATTTGAGGCATTTTCTTCCTCTTTTCTGCAGTCATAGTGATTTTTATTGCAGACTTACCGTTTTCATCAACATCGATTATCACACCTTTTTCCCCAGTATTTTTTATAGTTTGTACGGCTTCTGTTTTCGTAACTTCATAATCGTTTATAAAATATTTTAACTCTTCTTTACTGTTTTCTATAAGTTCTAGGGTAGGAGAGTTAGTGTTATCTTGGTTTTGCCCTTTTTTAGGAAACATGGTGAATACATCTATGTTTTGAGCATTTATATCAAAATCTTTAAGAAGATTACCTTGTTGATCAAAGTACAGCATTTTGTCATTATCAAGCGTTTTGAAATAATAATCAGTTCCATCTTCTGTTTTTATGGAGCCTGACATTTCAGATTTTATGGTCTCATTGAATTTAGAATCTGCAGTCGTATCTTGATATTCGGTTTTCTCTTTTCCACAACTTATAACAAGTAAAGCGATAACAGGAATAAGCGCTAGACTTCTAAAGACCAAACTGGTATTTGAGGTATGTGTTTTCATAATATGAAATCTTTTTTTAATTATTGGAAAAGTAAATGTGTTGGCCATCGCCTGTTGGTAGTTAGTCGTGGCGTGATCTAATAATGTTTGTTGGTAGTCTGATGTAGAAACTCCTTGATTTAAAACAGTTTGATCTGCTAGGAATTCATGATTCAATTTAATGGAATACCTTATGATGTATAATAATGGATTGAACCACAGTAGCACGATAAGCAATTCAATAAACAAAATATCTAGAGAATGTTTTTGATCTAAATGGGCTTTTTCATGTTCTAATACGACAAGAGGTATTTGATTAGATTCATACTCTTCTTTAGATAAGAAAATGCGTTTTAAAAATGAATGTGGTATGGTAAAACTGTTGCGCAAAACAAGTTCGTAAGTTTTATAGGAACTAAGTTGATCATCTTTCAAGATTCTAAAAGAGTACATGTTTTTAACAAATCTCCATAACATAACCGAAAAACCTATACAGTAAATCAGCAACCATACGTAAAACCAATTAACAGTAAACTCTGGCTCTTGAATGATTTCTTGAGCTATAGAAATACCACTATTGTTGCTATAAGAATTTGTAAAAGGAAATTCTTGGACAGGAATAACTAGTGTTTCTACCACTATAAAAGGGATAGTAATGGATAGGATAATACTTCCTATCAAATAATACCTTTTAAACAGATGCCAAGAAGTATTTTCTAAGGCTATTTTATAAAATAACCATAGCGCAAAAAGACAAGCAGTCGAGTTGATTAAGAAGTGTTCCATGAGGTGTTTTTAGTCTGTGGGATGCATTGGAATTAACAGCCGCGTTTTTTAATTTCTTCTGGACCTACGATCACATTATAGGTGTTGATCATCATAGCATCTTTGTTAATTATAGTATCTAAATAAACATTCCAATGCTCATTTTTTGCTACTATTAATAAGGCTTTTTCATAGTTTTTGATATAACCATCTACATCATAAATATATTTTTATTTGTTGATGTTGATGACATCAATGGGGTCACCTACAAAATTAGTTTTAATAGGATTCATTGTATCGGCACTTCCTTTCGGAGCATCTGCTAAAGTTTTCTCTACATCTTTCTATGTTCCCCTTAGTACGCCTACTCTAGTGTACATTTTCAAAGAATTTACTCCATTCACCGGCATGATTTGAACACCTTTATTTCCATTTTTTTTGAGAAATGACTTTGCTTTTTCTGCAGTTACCTTTTCATCATCAATGTAGTAATTGATGTGATCACCAGCGTTTTCAATATAATCTAAAGGACTCGCTGGCGGCGGCGGTGGCGGGATTTGCCCAGCCTTAACATCATTCCCTTTTCCTAAATACGGCCACGGTTCATTATTGGCTTGTTGCACTTCATTCATGGAGTAATACAACATTTGCATGCGTAAAGTTTTATCTTTTAAAACTATGAGTTGGTTATCTAACTTCATTTTTTGTTGATGCAAAATTGCAAGCTGGTTGTATTCTTTTATATCTTCTGTAGAGATTTCTGCAATAACTTCAATAATTTCGACTATTTCTGCTATTCTAACTTCATAACCTTGGCTTTCAAAGTCTTGAAGCTCTCCAGCCTCGTTAAAGATATCGATTTGATCTCCTTTGATTTGATAAAAATGCGGTTTTCCATTAATAGTAATACTCAAATCAGGATCATTGGGGTCAACCACAATTAATTTTTGATTTGTATCATTTGAATCGTCTTCTATGATAATGATTTCTTCTATTTCTATAAATTCGGTTTCTTCCTTTCCACAACTTATAACAAGTAAAGCGATAACAGGAATAAGCGCTAGACTTCTAAAGACCAGGCTGGTATTTGAGGTACGTGTTTTCATAATGGTAAATCTTTTTTTAATAATGGGAAAATTAAAGGTGTTGGCTAATGCTCGGTTTTGACTGTTGGACGAATAGGCGAGTAGTGTTTCTTGGTAGGTTTTGGTGTCTACACCGTTCGCTAGCACCGCTTGATCGGCTAGGAATTCGTGGTTGAGTTTGATGGAATATTTAATAAGGTACAGCAGCGGATTAAACCACATGAGAATCAATAGAACTTCAATAGCTAGAATATCCAAACTGTGCTTTTGATCCAGATGCGCTTTCTCGTGCTGCAATACAGAGTCTGGAATGGCGCCAGATTTAAAATCGGTTATTGAGGCATAAATTCTAGTGAGAAACGAGTGCGGGACTTCGATTAATTTTCTTAATACTAACGTGTAGGCTTCATAACCACGGATCTCATCGGTAGATTTGATTCTCAGTGCATAGAGGTTTTTAATAAAGCGAAATGCCATGATTAAAACGCCTATCACATAAACTAACAGTAAAACGCTGCTCCAGTCGAATTCAAAACCAGTGGTGGCGGTAGTAGTTTCCATAACTTCCAATTCTGGAAAAACCAAAGGCGTAGATTGTGGCAACGGAATGGTAACCGTCCGAACCACTAAAAACGGAATCACTGCAGAAATCACCAAAGAACCCAGTAAGTAGAATCGTTTGAAACGATGCCAACTCACATTTTCCAAAAGCAACTTATACACCAGCCATAAGCTGAATAGACAAATTGAGAAGTTGAGGATGAAGTGTTGCATTTCACTAATTATATTAGGTTCATTTTTTTAATTACTGCTTTCTTAAAAGCCCAGTCGATTGTCAGCAGCTAATTAAAGCCCTTCGCCATAGAAGTACGTGCTGCGCACACCGTTTTTTTCCTTAGGATAAACAGCTATGTTTTTCCAGTCTGCCGGCTTTAGTTTTGCGAGGTTGTCCAGTTGTGCTGGTGTCGCTATTTTATCGTTGATGTAAATCTTTAAAGTACCGTCGGTAATCTGTTTAGCTTGAGTTGGACTGTTCGCTGGGGCTGGTGGCGGTGGTGGTGGCATTTTGCTCCATCTAGCCTGATTCATTTTTATTTTAATGGCTCGTTTACCATTTTCATCACGCCCTATTTCTACGCCGCTTTGTCCAAAAACTTCAATGTTTTTTATAGCTTCAGTTTCAGTTATTTTTTTTCCGTCCTTGTAATATACTAGGTTGGTTTTATTTTTTTCGATAAACTCAAGTAGTGTAGAGGGCTCTGATGAAATCAATGTTATCGGTACCTCTATTATCGTTTCCTCAATTATGTCGACTTCCTCGACTTTATAACCTTCTTTCTGATAATTCCATTCTTGATTTTTATCATCGAAAAATTGAATGCTGCCATCAGCTTTACGTTTAAACGAATATTTGGTTCCATCATAAAGTGTAGCAGATCCTTGTTTTTCTCCTCGTTTAATCACGATTATTTTAGGGTCTAAACGCTTAACAATTGCCGGCTCTTCAACAATTTCCATAACTTCTGGTTCAACTACAATTTCTTCTTGTCCGCAGCTAATGACTAGTACGGCAAGAACTGGAAGAACGGCGATCGTTCTCAATAATAAACTGGTATTTGAGGTACGTGTTTTCATAATGGTAAATCTTTTTTTGATGATGGGAAAATTAAAGGTGTTGGCGAGTACTCTGTTTTGACTGTTGGACGAATAGGCGAGTAGTGTTTCTTGATAGGTTTTGGTATCGATTCCATTTGATAACACCGCTTGATCTGCCAGAAATTCGTGGTTGAGTTTGATGGAATATTTAATGAGGTACAGCAACGGATTAAACCACATGAGAATCAATAGAACTTCAATAGCTAGAATATCCAAACTGTGCTTTTGATCCAGATGCGCTTTCTCGTGCTGCAATACAGAGTCTGGAATAGCTCCAGATTTAAAATCGGTTATTGAGGCATAAATTCTAGTGAGAAACGAGTGCGGGACTTCGATTAATTTTCTTAATACCAACGTGTAGGCTTCATAACCACGGATCTCATCGGTAGATTTGATTCTCAGTGCATAGAGGTTTTTAATAAAGCGAAATGCCATGATTAAAACGCCTATCACATAAACTAACAGTAAAACGCTGCTCCATTCGAATTCAAAACCAGTGGTGGCGGTAGTAGTTTCCATAACTTCCAATTCTGGAAAAACCAAAGGCGTAGTTTGTGGTAACGGAATGGTCACGGTGCGAACCACTAAAAACGGAATCACTGCAGAAATCACCAAGGAACCCAGTAAATAGAACCTCTTGAAATAATGCCAACTTACATTTTCCAAAAGCAACTTATACACCAGCCATAAGCTGAACAAGCAAACCGAACTATTGATTAAAAAATGTTCCATGGCTATTGGTCTTTAATTTGGTCGTCGATGATCTTTTTGAGTTCCTTCAACTCTTTTTGCGTTAGTTGGGTTTCTTTGGTAAAGAAAGAAGCAAACTGGGAAGCGCTATCGTTAAAGAAATTCTTGATCAGCCCGTTGACGTGTTTAGAAAAATAAGCGCTTTTTTCTACCAACGCGTAATATTGACGACTGTTCCCAAGAAGATTGTATCCTACAAAGCCTTTATCGGTCATGCGCTTTAAAAGTGTCGCAATAGTAGTGGTAGCCGGTTTTGGTTCTGGGTAAGCCTCTAGAAGGTCCTTCATAAAAGCCTTTTCTTGTTTCCACAAGTGACTCATCAGTTCTTCTTCAGTTTTTGAAAGCTTCATGTTTATGTTATTAGAATTAACTCTACAAATGTAGAACAATATTTTAATTCTACAAGTGTAGAGGTGTTTTAATTTGCCCGAAGTGGTATTCTGGGTAAACTATATGGAAGCAAAAAACACGAATAAATAAGATAAACAATCATGAATCCAAAAACAGTGGTAGAGCTTGTAAAATCGACAAACTGATTAAAAAGCATAAATTAAAGATAAAAAGAGTACTCAAAACACGTAATAATTAACAAATGATAAATAGATATATATTTACTTAAATAATAATGTTATTTTTGTCTCTAATAACTTGATAATAATAAATATTTATGAAATCCTTAGTTACCTTCTTTTTGTTGTTCATGACATTAGTAGCAACATCTCAAGTCGGAATCAATACAGACACTCCTGATCCCAGTTCTATTTTAGAGATTTATTCTGAAACTCAAGGTCTTTTAACACCTAGAATGACCAGCGCACAAAGGATCGCCATAGCAAGTCCAGCGACTGGCCTTATGGTTTTTGACATCGATTTAAATTCCTTTCAATTTTATGATGGCTCGGACTGGACCTATCTAGGCGACATTCCTTACAGAGAAAACTACAAGCTAGTTAAAGATATATCTGATCTGTCAGAAGAACTCACTGCCGGCGGAGGAACTTCGTACCTGCTAAATACAGATTATTTATATGAAATAAGCGGAACCATCACTTTTGACTTTCCTATCAATCTGAACGGTGCCTATATAGAAGGAGTAGATTCTTCAGGGGACATCCTTGTACATGGCTTCACTGGCGGCAGCCTTTTTGAAGGTGCTGGCGGCGGGGGTTTGCGTAATCTTACTTTAAGCGGCAATGCGAATCAATTGTTTGATATAACAGGAACAGCTGCTGACTTGTTGCTGATTAATAACACCATCTTCGCTAGCGCTAGTAAGGTAGGTACGATGAGTGGTTTAGGGACTGTTTTTTTGAGTGTTACACAGTATCTCGGTAATGATGACGGACTAAGTGTTAGTAACATCAACAGTTTTTTTGTGAGCAATATTTTTTGGCCAAGTTCCAACACAGGTACTTTCCTAGAACTGTCAGGAACCTTTCAAAACCTTCAAATGAACGGTGGTCGTGTAGAAGCAGATACTGGTGAAATAGGGATTGATGTAAGTTCAAATCCTAGTATTGTGAATGATGCTACCTTGGCCCAACTCAGTTTTGTAGGGAATGGGACAGCAGTGGAAAGCTACACTACGGAATCGTATACAGGATTTAACTTCACTAATGACTGGAACGTCAACTGCTCTGGAATCCCGACTGAGAGCGATCAAGTCGCTGCAGCAAATTTCTACTTTAATGGAGATTTGACAAGTGGTTTCGGGCAGACCATTTCAAATGGTACAGCCGTGCAGGTCAAGAGCTCTGCTGATTTTGTCACATCAGGCCTTTTTAGGTTTGCCGCAGCAGATAACAACAATGATTTGATCTATGATGGTAACAAAATACGAAATATACAGGTCAATGTATCACTCAGTATAAGAGTGACTAGCGCAGCAAATGATTTTTATGCATTTGCTATAGCAAAAAATGGAGTCATTGCAACTGAAACGAATTCCATAGTCATTATTGCAGATGATAATCAAATTCAAAACGTAGCTCTAAATGGTGTCCTTACTGTTTCTCCAGGTGATCGTATAGAAGTTTTTACAAGACGTCTTACGGGAAGCGGTAGTGATTCACTAATCGTGTTTTCAGAAAACTTAAGTGTAAGATAATATTATTGATTTCGCTTTCGCGAAAGCGAACACAAAAAAATCCCACTCATAACGAATGGGATTTTTGTCTTAATGCGATCTCAGAGCATACGAACTCAAGATTCAAAAACTATTTACTCATCTCGGTAAAGTGCTTATAAAAATGCGGAATAGTTTCAATTCCTTTTAAGTAATTCCATATTCCGAAATGCTCGTTAGGCGAGTGAATAGCGTCGCTGTCCAGTCCAAATCCCATAAGAATGGACTTTGAATTCAATTCTTTTTCAAATAAAGCAACGATAGGAATGGATCCTCCGCTACGTTGAGGAATAGGTGTTTTCCCAAATGTATCTTCATATGCTGCACTTGCGGCACGATATCCCAAGGAGTCTATAGGCGTTACATAAGCCGTTCCACCATGATGAGGTTTTACCTTTACAGTAACACTTGCTGGCGCAATGCTTTCAAAGTGTTTTTGGAACAACTCGGTAATTTCATGCCAATTTTGATCAGGAACAAGACGCATAGATATTTTTGCAAAGGCTTTACTGGCGATAACGGTCTTGGCGCCTTCCCCGGTGTATCCGCCCCAAATTCCGTTGACGTCTAGTGTAGGTCGTATGCTATTGCGTTCATTAGTGGTATAACCCTTCTCGCCATGTTCTTCTGCGATGTCTAAAGCCTTGTTGTAGGCTTCTTGAGAGAATGGCGCTTTAGCCATTTCGGCACGTTCTTCTTTGCTCAGTTCTTCTACTTTATCATAGAATCCTGGAATGGTAATGTGATGGTTCTCATCATGTAATTGAGCAATCATATCACATAAGACATTGATAGGATTTGCTACTGCTCCACCATAGAGTCCCGAGTGCAAGTCGCGATTAGGTCCAGTAACTTCAACCTCCACATAACTCAAACCACGCAGTCCGGTAGTGACGCTAGGAACGTCTTTAGCGATCATACCCGTGTCAGAAATCAAGATCACATCGTTAGCTAGTTTTTCTCTGTTTCGTTCTAAAAACCATCCTAGTGACTCGCTACCTACTTCTTCTTCACCTTCGATCATGAATTTTACGTTACAAGGCAGCTTCTTATTTGCTGTCATGTATTCCATGGCCTTTACGTGCATGTACATTTGCCCTTTGTCATCACAAGCACCACGAGCATAAATGGCTCCGTCTGGATGCAGTTCTGTTTTTTTAATGACCGGTTCAAATGGCGGGCTGTCCCATAAATTAATAGGGTCTGGTGGTTGTACATCATAATGACCATAAACCAGTACCGTAGGCAGTTTGGGATCGATCATTTTTTCTCCATAAACGATGGGGTAACCCGGTGTTTCACAAATTTCTACGTGATCACAGCCTGCTTTTTTTAGGGATTCTTTAATTACTTCACTTGCTCTAATCACATCGTTTTTATAAGCGACATCAGCACTTATAGATGGAATTTTAAGTAAGTCTATGAGTTCATTTATAAATCGATCTTTGTGTTGATCAACATAAGGTTTGGTATTCATTTGAAATGTATTTGAGGTAAAGATAAGAAAGGGGTAATTTTTATATGATAAAGAATTTGTAATATGTGAAAAGTATGTATATTTGCCGTCCCAAATAGGGGTATCAGTATGCGGATGTGATGGAACTGGTAGACATGCTAGACTTAGGATCTAGTGCCGCAAGGTGTGCAGGTTCGATTCCTGTCATCCGCACTTAGTAAAGAGCTTAACAAACTGAAAAACAGTGAGTTGAGCTCTTTTTTTGTGCAATTATGCCGAATTTCTGCCGAAAAATTACTGGTTTAGGTTGTGCTTATTTGAACCTAGTTTGATCTGTTTGAAGGAATAAGTAGCCTTTTTTACCTACCTTTAATTATTTATACTTACAATTTTCAATGGCATTATTCCAAACCTCCGTACTTAAATCCCACTTAGCTCGATTAGACCAGACCGCTGTTGACAAGGCGTATAAAAAATACCAAGCCTACTTCTGGAATACCACCATTCAGGAAAATATCAAAACGGCCAAAGAGGAACAGTACCAGGCCACCTTCTTGCACGAGCTGTTTGTAAATATCTTGGGCTATACCCTATACCCTATTCCCCAATCCAGATTCTAACCTGACCACAGAATTTAAGAACGAGAAAAATGCGCGCAAGGCAGATGCTGCCATCACTACAACAAGGGGTTCAAACCCCTTGACATCTACTACCACTACAACAAAGGGTTTAAATCCCTTGACACCTACCGTAATGGCAGTGATAGAACTCAAGGGAACGAATACGAGAGATCTGGAGAGCATCCGGCGCCAGGCATTTGATTACAAGGCCAACCAAAAAGGCTGCGTTTATGTGATTACCTCCAACTTTGAAAAGCTGCGGTTTTATATCAATGATGCAACAGAATTTGAAGAATTTGATCTGTTTACGCTTTCGCGAAAGCGGTTTGACCTGCTATATCTGTGCCTGCATTTAGATAAGGTGCTCAACAATGTACCGCTTAAAATTAAGGAGGCGTCCATTGCTGAAGAGGAGCAGATTACCAAAGCATTTTATAAGGATTACTCGGTTTTCAAACGCGAACTCTACCGGGATCTGGTAAAGAATAATGTTAAAACGGTAAAGGCTAAACTGAGCGGTGGCGGTGATGCAGACGATCAGGAAGATAGAGATCGTCTGGAAAAGAACGTGCGGTTAACGCTGTTTAAAAAATCGCAGAAACTGATTGACCGTTTCCTATTTATCTTCTTTGCAGAGGATAGAATGTTGCTGCCATCCAACTCTACACTACAGATTTTGAACAAGTGGAAGGACGATTGGGATTTTGGCGATGAGCGCTCATTGTACCAGCTGTTCCAACAATACTTTACGTTCTTAGATCAAGGACGAAAGGGAACCGAGAAGCGTGCGGAAATCTATGCCTACAACGGTGGATTGTTCAAGCCTGATGCTATTCTGGATGCATTGGAAATTGATAACGACTTGCTTTACAAATACACACTCAAATTATCCAACTATGACTTTGAAAGCCAGGTGGATGTCAACATTCTAGGACACATTTTTGAAAACTCCCTTAACGAGATCGAAAGTGTCAATGCAGAGATTGAAGGCGGCGAGTTTGACAAACAGACCAGCAAACGCAAGAAAGACGGCGTTTTCTACACCCCTAAATACATCACTAAATACATTGTTGAAAATACTCTAGGCAAACTCTGCGAGGAAAAGAAAGCAGCACTGGGCTTTGATGAGGAGCAATATTTTAAGGGTCGTAAGAATAGGAACAAAGACACCATTGTAAACCTGGTCGCCATACTGGACGATTACCGCGAGTGGCTGTTGCAGATTACCATTTGCGATCCTGCCTGTGGTTCTGGTGCTTTTTTAAATCAGGCGCTGGACTTTTTGATCAAGGAACACACCTACATTGTCGAGCTCAAGACGAAGATCCTGGGCGGCGGTTTACAGTTTCCAGACATCGAGAATACCATTCTAGAAAACAACATTTATGGTGTGGATCTCAATGAGGAAAGTGTGGAGATTGCAAAACTATCCCTATGGCTACGTACCGCACAACCGCGCCGCAAGCTCAATGATTTAAGCAGCAATATCAAATGCGGGAACAGCCTGATCGACGATAAAAAGGTAGCGGGTGATAAAGCCTTTAAGTGGGAAACCGCTTTCGCGAAAGTGTTTCAGGAGAAAAATAAGAAAGCCTACCACATCACAACTGCTATTCACGACAGCCGCACATCAGATAGGATGCGCAAGTATAAGGTTCGGGAAAAAAGAGAAGCAGGTACGAACCCATACCCTAATGTCATCTACTTTACCCCAACCGAGGATCAACTCATCACAGAAACCATTGCCGAGGTTGTACATGAAAACCAGCTCCATTTGTTGGCTTATAATATATGTGGAGATCATATACATCTATTGTTAGTTTGCGAACTAGAGGAAATACCCTCTATTATGCAAAAGATAAAAGGCCGCACTTCATACAAGCACGGGCAATATAATAAAGGAACAGAGGATCAAACGGAAGTAACAACACACGACAAGGGGCTTAAGCCCCTTGACAAAGAAACCGTAGAGGAAAAACAACACCAGAACACCCATAAAAAACCCCTCTGGACGCAAAAATACAGCGCCCCAAAAGAAATCACGACGGAGGAACAATTGCAAAACACGATCAAATATATCAAGGGCAATCGCAAAAAGCACGAACTGCCCCCACACGATAGGGATCTACAAAACGCTATTGATAACATGTGCTGCGGTGTGAACGATGCGTTTAAAACAGAATATTCTGGAGGATTTGATGTTGTGATTGGGAATCCGCCTTACCTACTATGTCAGTAATCTAACACCAAAGAGGATTTATTGAAAATTTATATGGAGTTTGAGGTTGCAAGTTATAAGGTTGATCTCTATCATCTCTTTTTTGAAAGGTTGATACATCTTCTCAAAACTGATGGGATTTTGGGGTTCATCACTCCTAACACTTATTTGACCAATCTATATATCGAGCCATTGAGAAAATTTATTTTGGATAAATCTTCGATATATAAATTAATCCGACATGACGAATCGGTTTTTCCTGATGCAAGCGTTGATACTGCAACCATAATCTTACGATTGAATCATGAAACAAATTTGGCCGAAATAAATAGAACACTAGATCATCAGGTCGTGTTTTCGCACCAAATAAATACGCAGGATTGGAGAACAAACACCAACCTAATTTTCAATACTTCAAGCGAAAAGATGTTAGAGTTAAAAGGCACAATTCCATTATCGGATTGTTTTGAATCCTATTTTGGAATACAAGCCTACGACAAGAAAACATCTACATCTGAAATCAAAACCAGCAACCATTACAAACCAATAGTAAATGGGAAAGATTTTAATAAAAACACACAAGCAATTCATGAGTATTGGTACGATTACCAACCTCAAACCATTAAATCTGGAGGAGACTGGAATGTGTGTAATCAACCAAGAGTTTTAATAAGACAGATTGGATCAGTTCCCATTGCCGGATATTGCGAGGAAGGTATATTAGCATCAAACACTATTTATAATTTATATCCAAAAAAGCATATTGATCAAAAGAGCGTTTTACAATTAATGACAATCATCAATTCTAAGTTGATAGCATACCTATGGAAAACGAACTATTCTGACGAGAAGAAAACATTTCCAAAGATTAAAGGTTATCAACTGAAATCTCTGCCTCTACCGAAATCTTTTGGATCTAATGATTCTAACCTAACAGATTTATCAAAAAAGGTATTGCGCCTTAATAATTCACTTTTAAGATTAGTAGGCGATTTGGCTTCTTATATAAAAGCTGTTTTGAAAGGGGAGACCAGTTCAAAACTACAATCCTGGCACGAACTCACGTTCGCCGATTTCCTAAAGGAGCTCACCAAAGCCATAAAAGCGACCAATAAAGTCCGCATCAAAGAAGGCCATTCCCCCATACCAGAATTAACCAAAAAAGACGAGTTTGAATGGATGGAACTCTTTGAACCTAAAAAACAAGAAGCCCAGAAACTACAAGCACAAATTAAAGCTACTGAAAAAGAAATCGACCAGATGGTTTATGAGTTGTATGGGTTGAGTGAGGAGGAGATTTTAATAGTTGAGGGGAGTTAGATAAAAATAAGTAAATGTCAGAAAACACAGTTTATCATTACACGTCATTAGAAACGCTTTATAATATAATCAATGAGGCTAGTGAAACACATTTAACATTGAGAGCTACGCACGTTGATTTTTTAAATGATTTCACAGAACATACCATAGCGGTAGACTTATTAAAAAAAGCATTAATTAAATATGATACTGGTCTTAATGGTCGAAGATCAAAAGACCTTGCCACTATGCTAAATGATAAGCGAATGTCATTTTTTAGGATAAGTGAATTTGATGAAATGTATCTGCATATTATATCCTTTTCAGAACATGGTGACAGTCTGCCAATGTGGAACACTTATTCAAACAAATCCAATGGTGTGGCATTAGGTTTTGATAAAGTTAAATTAAAAAAGTTTGCGTTATCAAAAGGATATAAGTTAGAAAGCTGTGTTTACGATGCTAAAATCTATGAAGATTATTTGTCTCAAAATATCCAAAAAATCCACGCCAGTATCAATGTTAGTTCATACAGTATAGGTTTTACAAGCGATCTTGAATTAAGCGTACTTAAAGAACACTATAAGTATCTTCCGATCTTAAAGGATAAAAGTTATAAGTATGAAGAAGAGCGTAGATTGATCATACCGGTCAAAATTAAAGAAAAGGATACCCTAAAATTCCATACAACTGATACCTTGTTAAAACCTTACAGGGAGATTTTAATTCCTTTCGAGTATCTAACTGAAATTGTTTTGGGGCCGTGTTTATCGTCAGAGAAACTATCTACTGCTCTCGCTCTATTTTTAGGTCAAAAGAAAAAAAAATTAAGTCGTGAGAAGAATCCAGAAAAGATTTACTTAAGAAAGAGTGAGTGTCCTTATCGCAATATCTAAAGTAAAATTGAATACCGACCTGATGGTTTATGAATCGTATGGGGTGACGGAGAAGGAGATTTAAGCAGTGTATAATAGTTAATTTTCGAGACAGTAAAATATGAAAGCAAACGAACTACCCATCAGTAATTTTTTAACAATCACCTAATGTGCAATTTGTGATTCCTGTGTATCAGCGTAATTATAATTGGACAAATAGCGAGTGTAAAGAGTTACTCAACGATGTAATTGCCGTTGAAAAACACGATAGAGGTACGCACTTCATTGGTAGCATTGTTTTTATTCATGAAGGAACTTATAGTACCAGCGAAGTTAAGAACGCTTTAGGACTACTTCGATCAAATGGCACTTTGAAATATTTTATGATCAGAGTTTCTTCAATGTTCATGGCGTAAAACCGTTGGTTCCTTATTTCATTTTCCATCAATTCCTCTTTTGTCAAGATTTATAAAATCCCGTGAATTAGTTTAGTAGAAAAAGCTTCTCCTAGTAGATCTTTTTTCCTTACCTTAAGTGATATAGGTATTCTTACTATTTTTAGGTAGAGTTGTGTAACAGAAACAACGTTTAATTAATTTCTTATCTGAAAATTCCTTACAAATTTTCAGGTAACCCAACGATCACCCGAATACTGAAATCAAATCGCTATGAACGACAAAAAAGAAGATAGGTTACAAAAGGCCCGCGATAGCTGGAGCAATAGAGGTAGTAAAAGACCACCTTTTGCTATCGAGCCAGAGGAAGGTCAGCGTTCTGTTTGGGACTTTCCGCGTCCGCCTGTCATTGAAAAGGTGACTGAAAGGGTACTTGTAAAATACCTAAGCAAAACAATTGTAGATACCCAGAATGCACTAGCAGTATTAGAGACAGCAAGCCCGCCTACCTATTATATCCCACGGGAGGATGTAGAGATGGATTTGCTTGCTCAAATACCCGGTAAAAGCTCATTTTGCGAGTGGAAGGGTAACGCAATGTACTGGGGATTAAAGGAGGATATGAATCGACCTATCGCTTGGTCCTATGCAAATCCGTTACAAGAATTTGAAGAGTTAAAAGACTACTTGGCTTTCTACCCACAACATCTGGAATGTTTTGTAGATGGAATTCGAGTAAAATCGCAACAAGGGGAGTTTTATGCGGGCTGGATCACACCAGACTTAACTGGACCTTTTAAAGGGGACAGCGGGACAGGCCACTGGTAATTGATTCTTAAAAAAAAAATGAACACACTTTAAACCTCAATGTATTAACTATCATTATTGTGAAAATTAATGAGTCTATAGGTATAGAGTTTCCCCTACTTCGACTCTAGATATAAATAGAAATATACCGATAAAAACACGTACGAGTGTTATGGCTGCTATTTGTTCTACTTTTTTCACACTCACAAATTTCGTTTGAATACTAATAACTATTTTTTTATCTGTCACTTATTTAGCCTTCTTGATTAGTTAAATGGGGTGCTCATATGCCTAAGTCTAGAACTGTGTGATGTTGTAAATCAAAGCGGACTCCAGGTATAACTTTAATTTAGCCATCAACTAAAAGCAAACAAACCTGCAAAAACGACTAATGAATTGTTGTTGCAAAGTTGTTGTGCTACTGTTGTTGTTGTAGGCGTTGCAATTGTTGTAGATGTGCTACAAAACAACTAAAAACCATCAACAAAAGCCTTTTCAAAGACAAAATGCCGTCCTTGTTACGTTGTGCTATTTAAATAACGCTCGTTGCTAACGTTTTATGCGACATGATATTTTTTGTAGCTGCTGTTATTTTCTTTAAGAAACAACCTGAGACTTGCCAATAATAAAACAGAGGAGTTGACCATAAAAAAATTGACTCACGGCAACCTGACCATGAAGTCAAAGTTTGACGACCTATGACACCAGTTTTACAGGGTTTAAATTAGAATTGGCTTAAATAATAGGGGAATTATCTATTGACCAGGCAGCATTAATTTGAGAAATGTTCTGTGAATACATAAGCTTAAAGCAGACTTTCACCAACCACTTGAGCTTCTTTAGGCATCCATACTAAGGATCCATAAAGGTTAGCGTGCTTGGAGAGGAATCACAAAGCAATGCGTACGGAACCTGCCTTGTATGGAAAGTATCTTTAAAGCTTTAATGATGTGGCAATCGTCTCGCTTTCGCGAAAGCGGTACCATCCACCAGCACCTTATATGAGTTGGGTTTATGGAGGCAAAAAATAATTTTGTAGCAAGTGCGGCGAGAGTATCTTTTAAGGATTAAAAACTCATAAACAAACGATTTATGAGCTCCATTGTAAAGCTAATAGGGTATTTAATAATACAATCTAAAACCTAGCAACGTACATAATTTATAATACTTATCATACATGCGCTCTACGACTTCTTTAAGGTCATCATTCTCATAAAATAGACTAAAAAACACGCGGTCTATGGTAAATGCGCTGGACATACTTTCTGAATGAAATCCATAGCCAGAAATGGCTCGAGCACCAGTTACATCCATAAAGTACTGAGACTCTTCATCAGTAAGATCCAATATCTTTTTGTTGGCAAAATGGATCACTTTACCGTTCAATTTACCTTCAAAAAGCTCTGCAATCTCTTCCATACTATAATAGTAGTTGTTGATAAGAATGTTATTTGCTTCTCCTGGTAAAACAAGGTATATGATTTCATAATCTTTAAAGTTGTGGTCATCATATAGTAAATAGTTCAGGCTTTCTTCCAAGCCTTCCATGGTATCGCATGCTTTGTAAATGCTGGTTATGTTTTGGTTCAAAGCGATGTCTTCAAGAATTTTGACTACTTCGGTAGTTTCTGTAGTATCGGTATCAGGAACTACCTCTAGGCAATAAATAAAATTTTCAGCATCTGTTATAGGGATTTCCAGTTCACTCATGGACTTCGTTATTCTTTTTTGTGACTTAATGTAAGTAGTCTTGGACGAATAAGCACCTATTCATTACGCAAATTGCCATATAAAAATCAATGATAGGATGTATGCCTGTAACGCGTCAGATAATAGGCAAGCTCCTGAAATGAAATGACAAGTTCAAAGGCACAGGAATGTAACAAATAAATATATGTTGAAATTGGACTCAGACGAAGCCTAAAGTGAAAGGCTTAGAGTTTGACCCATATGAATACCTCTTTCATTTTCAAACGTACCAACACAGAATGAAATGGATGATCAGCTTTTAAATGACTCATAGAAGAAGAAATAAGATGCTATGATGTTGCTTATTCAATGGCTAAAAAATAGGAGTCATGAAACACCTTGGGGAAGCCTAAGTTTGATAATGGCAAGCGAGGATGATCTACTGCTTCTCGGAGTTTATGAGGATCTTTTAAATAAGCCTCTCAGCTTTTTGTAAATAAAAGCATTGGTCTTAATGCCGTATAACGAAATCCAACATACGGTAATGATAAAAAGAACAGCACCTATAGCTGCTTGGTAGGGATTAAGCGATTTGCCTAAGAGCAGAGATATGCCAAAGCCAGTGATGCTTCCATAGATGACGATAAAGTGAACGATATAAATAGAAAGTGTTTTCTGGCCTATTTTAAATATCATTTGGTTCTTTAAAAACTTTTCTAAAGCATAAAACAATCCCAGTAATATAAATACATTTCCTAATCTGGTAAATAAGTAATTATAATATGCTACTTGCTTAAAAAGAAGTACATCACTCCAGTAATAGAGTTTCATAAACAGATAGGACGAATTATAAATCAATACGGTTCCCACAACAATGAAAGCAGAAACTAAAATAGGTTTGAATTTTTCTCTCCCGAAATAACGATAAAACAGGGAAGCGATAAAAGCTCCTATAGACATATATCCCAACCAAGGTATTATGGTAAAAATAGAACCGTTTGATTTGGTCAAATAATTGGCAAATACTAAAGGAATTCTGCTTGTATCTAGATCTCTATACCAAGGTTCCATGATAAAGATAGAAACGCCTAGCACAAGCATAAGTATAGAGAAAATCAAGGATTTTTTAAAAGTCAAGTAATAAATGCCGACAGTAATGATGATGGAAAGTCCGATACAATGCAATACATCAATAATTAAAAAGGAATTGCTAAAATTACCTGTAAGCCAGTCAAAAATAGGTGCTCTAAGTCCATAACCTATAGCGATGAGCAATAATCCTCGAATCAAGCCTTTACGTATGCGCTCTGGTGCTCGTCCTTTTTTTTTGGACTTCATTAAAAGATAAGTAAAAACAATTCCAGAAATAGTAAAGAAGGTCGGAGCGGTTATTCCTCTAAAATAACTCCAAACTTGAAAAATAGAGCTGTTCATATCCCTGTATTCTGGCGCGAGTAGTGCGTCTACAAAATGTCCTTGCATCATCATAATGATAGCAAAAGCACGTACGGCATCTATAAAGAAAAGGCGGTCAGTTTTCAAGGTTGTTCAGTTGGCGCAAAACTAAGGTTTATTTAAAAGAATAGAAACCTTCCTAAAACAAAATAGCTCTAGACTCAAAAACCAAACCTCCATAAAACAAAAAAGCCTCTCTGTTTAGAATCTCGGCTTAGCCGCGACTCAAAAAGTGTCTTTTTTAATGAAGCTGATTGTTCGTCAAATATCGGAACGGAAATAAAACTAGCTCTAGCTCTTAAGAGACAGGTGACTCTAGGATTGTTAGTTAAGCTATATGGAGATTAATTGATCATTTTCCGAAGATAACTTTCATAAAACAAAAAAGCCTTTCCGTTTGGAATCTCGGCTTAGCCGAGACTCAAAAAGTGTCTTTTTTAATGAAGCTGATTGTTCGTCAAATATCGGAACGGAAATAAAACTAGCTCTAGCTCTTAAAAGAAAGGTGACTCTAGGATTGTTAGTTAAGCTATATGGAGATTAATTAATCATTTTCCGAAGATAACTTTCATAAAACAAAAAAGCCTCTCCGTTTGGAAAAGCTTCTCAAAAAGTGTCTTTGACACCTTCAAAATCCTCAAGTATTTCTGAGGACACACAACTTGAATTGCATCTCGTTAATCGAGATTGCGGTCTGGACGAGACTCGAACTCGCGACCTCCTGCGTGACAGGCAGGCATTCTAACCAACTGAACTACCAGACCGTGTTCCTATAGAACGATGCTATCACATTTCTGCGTTAGCGGATGCAAATATACTTTTCATTTATGAATAGGCAAGTCTTTTTTATCTTTTTTTTTTCAAAAAATAAAATTCGTTTTCCAGCAGCAAATTTAGAAATTACCTAGCTTCTAAAAATCAGTCATTAAGGTATTTTTGTTTGTTTTTGTTTTGTTTAAATTTTAAGCTGTTGATAATACTTGGTTGTAATAATAGATGCAACGGGCCTAGTATTTATCTTTGAAAGATGATAAAACTTTTTGCTACAGACATAGATGGGACTTTATTGGATAAAAACAGATTTTTATCTGATCGTACCTGCCATGAATTGGAAAAACTTCTTGTTCCTAAAATTCTAATATCTGCTAGAATGCCACAAGCAATGTATTATTTGCAGGAAGCATTAGACATCGTTAATTCTCCATTGATCTGTTATAACGGTGCATTAGTACTGCACGGTTCTGATATTTTACACGAATTGAGTATTCCTTTTGAAGAGATTAAAAAGTTGACCGAAATAGGGCAGGAACACGATCTGCATGTGGCGCTATACCGCAATCAGGAGTGGTTTGTTCCTGTTATGGATCAGTGGGCAAAGCGGGAGGTGAACAATACCAGAGTAACTCCTACGGTGCAAGATACTTCCGTTACTTTAAATTATTTTAAACAGACCCAAGATCAAGGTGGCGCTCACAAGATTATGTTTATGGGTGATGAGGTAAATATGAATGTCGCTTTCGCGAAAGCGGAACAGCTATTAGGCCCTAAAGTCCATTTGTACAGATCAAAAAGTACATACACTGAAGTTACTCCTAGCGGAACATCTAAAGAAGTAGCGCTTAGAAAACTACTAGAATTGAGGTATCCAGAAGTGGATATGAAGAACGTAGTAGCTTTTGGAGATAATTACAATGATACCGATATGCTGGCCGCAGTAGGTTATGGTGTCGCAGTAGAAAATGCTCGAGAGGTCGTCAAGAAAGCCGCTCGATTTATCACCAGTCATCATAAAGAAGACGGAGTAGCACTATGGCTAGAGCAAAACGCATAAAAAAAGGCAGTCCCATATAGGAACCGCCTTCTTCAAAAAATATTTCTTGTGATTATTCTATCACGATGATGTCTTCTGTGTTTAAACCTGCTAGACTCATAACTGCATTGTAATCGTTCAGGTCTACACCAGAGTTTAAAAGATCTACTGGCAGAATTACAATTCTAAAGGTCTGGTTAGAGATGTCAGCAGGAGCAAGTTGACTGAGGTCAGTACTTGCTGGAGCGTCTATAAATATTCTCGCATCTCCATTAGTTGCGTCAAAATTGTATTGAAATTCTCCAAAGTTGCTATAAATAGTTTGTGGTAATAACCTCCACACATCTACGGTACCGCCGTTATTTCCAGGAACTTCGTCCCATAATAGATAAACTAAGGTCATGTCATTTGGGAAAACCGTTACGGTTGCTGGGTAATCAATCAATACCTCATAGTCTGGGGCAAAGAAATCTACGGTTCTTTCTATGGAAGTTGCAGTAATGTTTACACCATCTGCACCATTTAGACCGTCGAAGCCGTCAAATCCTGGAGGTCCTTGTGGTCCATCACAACTGGTTAACGTTATAGCGAGAACAAAAAGAAGGGTAATATATTTCATAATTAGTAGTTTAGACTTTCTTATTTCCAATAAGTGTGCCTAAATTTATCAAATGAAAAAATATTTTTTATGGACACTGGTCATCTGCTCCTCTAAAATGATGGCACAACTTACTCCAGCAGATAGTCTCGTACAGTCAGGAAATTATCAAGAGGGGATTGAGATGTATAAGTCAGAGTCAGAAAGCGAATTCAAAATGGCACGAGTTTATGCTCAAATAGGTGATGTCTATGCGGCGCTAGATTCCTATCAAAAAGGTTTTAAACGAGACAGTATTAGTGTGCAACCACGATTTGAATATGCGCGTCTCGCATTGGGTAATAACGATCCTGTGACTGCATTTAACAGCTTATTGCCCCTTATTGTAGAGGAGCCAAATAACGCGAGTTATCAGTATTATATGGGTAAGACTCATGAGGATTTAAGCAATGATGACGCTGCTATTTCCGCTTTCGCGAAAGCGGTATCCTTAAACAAATCATACCGAGCCGCTAGAATCGAGTGGGTAAAATTATTGATCAAAAAGCGAAGGTTTCGAGAAGCAATTCTTCATGCAAAACCGGCATTAGCAATTTATCCCAATGACATAAAAATAAATAGTTTAATTGCGCAGGCCTACCTCGGAGCAAAGAGATACGACAAGGCGACTGAGCATTTTGAATTGCTTTTTAGTCTTGGAAATGATACCGAGTACAATCGTAAAAATCTGGCGTGGTGCTATTTTAATGAGGGTCAGTGGCAGCTTTCTATAGATACTTATGAGCGCTACAATAATGATTATGAAGCTGCAAATTCGCTAGTTCATTTTATCATGTCACAGGCTTATTTAAAATTGGGTAAATTAAAGCTATCGCAGGATTATATTGAGCGTGCTATAGTGTTTAAGACTCCTGAGTTGCATCAGGAATACTTGCAGCTAGCCACTGTTTATGTGAGGCAAGAAGATTATAGAAATGCTTTTTATGCTACTAAAAGAGCTAAAAAGGAAAAACCAGATGACGATGTCATCGGGTATCAATATGCGCTTGCAGCAGATCAATATTATGCCGGTAAAAGCAAGAAGCTGGAGTTCTATGAAGAATTCATAAAGCAATATCTAGAGAGTCCCTATCAAGAAATTGCCAATGCACGTGCAGAAGATCTTCGGAGGGAAATTTTTCTAGCTGCCAAAAAATAGAAAGGTTGTACATTAGCTCTATGAAGAAAGGTTCTGTTGTTTTAATGATGCTGCTCATGGCGCTCTGTTTTTCTTGCCTTTCTGACAAGCAAAAAAAAGTACAGGCAGATGAGAAGGCGATGAAGAAGCTGGAGTACCTAGATATGAACTCTATAGATCGCTATCCATTATTTGATAACTGTGACGAGATGCTCACTACAGCAGACTGTTTTTACGAACAACTTCACGCAGTAGTCGATCAAAAATTAAATACGGGAGACATTCCTATACATTTAGATAAAAAGGATAGTATTTACATATCGATTACGGTAAGTAAAGAAGGTCGTATTAGATACGATAGTTTATATAAATGTGCTCCCACAATTGATAAAGACTATATGCATGAATTGCTTAAAAAGAGATTGAATAATTTCCCTGTTATTAAAAGTGCTCAAAAAAAAGCTATCCCGGTTGCTACTACTTATAAATTACCTATTGTTTTTAGTCCTGTGGACTCGCTGGAGTATTAACGGTTCTTCCTTGCCATATAGGTTTTGACAAACTCTTGACGGCTATCATAAGTACCAGAAAGGGATAGATCAAAAAGTTAATAATTACAAATCTCCATTTCACACCTCCAAAAAATTGATCTGCTATAACAAGAACTATTATATCAGTAAAGGCTTTGACTAAAAGCACCCCTATAAACATCTGACTTGTGATGACTGAAAAGGACCATAATAAAGGACTCGTTATAAATAATAGGCTCATTAGCAATACCTGAAAGCTGAGAAGTTTGTTGAGCATGCTTTTAGTTTTACTGCCTTTTTGTGCCCAGCGAGCACGTTGGTAAATCATGCTTTTCAAATGGAGTTTTGGAAAGGTGATCACCATCGCAGCTGTAGATTTTAGGTAACGGCATTTCATAACATCTTCTGCAGCGAGTTTCTCAAGTAAGAATACATCATCGCCACTGGAAATATGATTGTTGCCATGGTATCCATTTACTTCGTAGAAAGCTTCTTTAGTAAAACTCATGTTTGCCCCATTACACATAAAAGGCTGGCGATAGGAAAAACTACCAGCGGTGATCAATTGCAAGGCCATCATTTCTTGCTGCTGTAAAGCAGTTAGGATGGTGTTTTCTTGTTTTATGACTACCGGAGCCGCAATAAAATGAGCGTCGGGGTGCTCGTTGTAAATGGCGTTATAAGATAAGACCCATTCTGTTGGTAAAATACAGTCGGCATCGGTAGTAAGGATGTGACGGTATTTACTCGATGCTAAGGCTTGTGTAATGCCGTCTTTTTTACCACTAGCAGATTTTGGTATTCTGTCCAGGAGTAAAATTTGGAGTTTGGGGTTTTGTACTTTAAAGGATTGAAGTATCTCGAGGCTATGATCTGTTGCTTTGTCGTTCACAAAAATCCACTGTGTTTTTTCTAACCTATACTGCTGTTTTTTTATAGAATTTAATAATGCAGGTAGACGGTTTTGTTCATCGCGATAGTTGATGATGATGCTGAAAGGGAGCTGTTCTTTGGTTGGGTCTATTTTTGTTGCGGGATAGGTCAGTATTTCCTTAGATAATAGAAGGATCATCAGTGCATAACCAAAGACAATTATAAAAAACAGCCCACTCATTCTTCTAAAGTTTTAAGTTTTTGAAATGGAAGTAATGTGCAACCCAATAAAGTAGGTAGTATAGAATTGGTCAACCAGATGATGGTTGTCACTGCGAGAATAAGTTCGGAGTTAAAAAAAGTACCCTCAAAAATATACGTGGCAGCAGTCCATTTTACGGCTATATCAAAAACTTGAAATACGGGGATAATGGAAACTACGAGATAAAACACCGTTACATTTCTAATCGTGATAAGAACAGAAGATTCATAATCGAGCAGCCATAATAGAAGGAGCCAGTTGCTTGCAAATAGGAGGTACCTCAGTAGAGAAAAAAAAATGGTATTACGCCATTTTTGTGTGGTCATGGTTCCAGAATTCCATTTTTTGATAAGCCATAAAGAGACGCTTATGACAAGTAAAAGCAATAAGATTCCTGTACAAATCAAATAAAATGCCCTTTCTAAGTCAAGAGTTTCTTTTAAATAAAACAGGACTCCTATTACACCTAGTATAACGGTAACCAGCATTTGGGAAATATTACCTGCGAGAATCCTACTGAGGACTTTTTTACGTAAATATTTTTTGAAAAACAGCGATTTTAGAGCAAATTCTCCTGCTCTGAAAGGGGTTATAAAACTTGCTGCTTGTGCAGTGAGGTTTTGTGTGACGCTTTTGCAAATGCCTAACTCATAAAAATCATCTACTAAATACTGCCATTTTTTACTTTCTACCAGCCAGCTCGATAGGCTTATGACAATCATAAACACCAAGGTGAACCAAGGTAGGTTTTGAAGAGCGATCCATAGCTCATCAATTTGCAAAGGCCGTTCCATCCACTGCAAGTAAAGCACGTATGCGCAAATGGAGATAACAATGATTTTTATCAACGGAGCTAGGAATTGCTTAGATTTGTGAAGCGCGACAGACATGTGCGAAAAATACAACAATTGGCAACAGAAAAAATCATTCTTGGTATAGATCCTGGTACGGCAATCATGGGTTTTGGGATCATAAAGGTAAACGGTAATTCCATGAGTTTTGTGCAGATGAATGAGCTGGACATGAGAAAATTAAAAGACCCTTACGTGAAGCTACGCCGCATTTTTGAACGTACTATAGAATTGATAGACACCTATCATCCAGACGAAATAGCATTAGAAGCACCTTTTTTTGGTAAAAATGTTCAGTCCATGCTCAAATTAGGCCGTGCACAAGGTGTTGCGATGGCGGCAGGACTGTCTCGAGATATTCCTGTTTTTGAATATGCACCCCTAAAAATAAAACAGGCCATTACCGGAAAAGGAACTGCTAGTAAAGAACAAGTGGCAAAGATGTTGCAAAATCTTTTGGGATTAAAAGAATTGCCTAAAAATCTAGATATGACTGATGGTCTTGCTGCCGCCGTATGTCATTTCTATAATAGCGGTAGAATAGAAGTCGGTAAAAGTTATACGGGTTGGGCAGCCTTTGTGAAACAAAATGAAAAACGAATCAAAAAGTAGTTTATGAAAAAAAGTAGTTTTCTTATCTTATTCTTGCTTCTTATACTGATACCTCTTGGGTTGATGTCCCAAGAAAAAGATTCTTCACAAAAGAATATTCCTAGTTTGCTGAGGGACTATAATCATATGACCGTTCCTTACTTGAGCGTGCAGATGCTTCAAATGGAATATAAGGATTATGTAATTCTAGATACTCGTAATAAAGAAGAGTTTGATGTAAGTCACCTACTAGGTGCCGTATGGGTAGGACCTAGTTATGATGTAAATAAGGTAGTAGCAATAGATAAGAAAGCTAAAATAGTGGTTTATTGTAGTGTCGGAATACGATCGGAAGACTATGGTGAGAAAATGCTGAAGGATGGTTATAAGGAGGTTTATAATCTTTACGGGAGTATCTTTTCATGGAAAGACGCCGGTTATGTGGTAGTAGATCAAAAAAATGAGCCTACCGAAAAAGTTCATGTATACACAAAATCATGGTCCAAATATCTGAAGACCGGAGAAAAGGTCTATTAACAGCATCGTCTGTTAAAAACTTGGACCGTAGCACTTATGGAATATAGAAACCTTTCCTAACAAATGGAAAATAAAAAATATAGGTTTAATTAATTTACTTTTATTAAACAGCAGGTTGTGAAAATAGAAATGAGTCCTTAGTGAAGGGCGAGAATAGGTCATTCCGATTTTTTCTGTACATCAGAAATTCATTTTATGTAGCATTTTACCTTTTCCATTTTAATTGATAAAGTTGTGCTTGCGAGAGGGCTTCGTCCTCTCCTAGTTGGATATTTGCTGCTTCACAGGAGAAGTAATAAATTTCCTTATTATTCTTTGTAGTCAAATAAGAAATTGCTTCTACTTGAGCACCACCATAGATATCTATTTCTTGTTTATCAAGGAATTCAAATCTCCCATTTTCGTAAAGAATTTTGAAAACAAAAGGAGTAAGGCTGCTGTTGTACCCGCAAAGGAGCACTGTGTCTGTTCCATTAAAAGTGGCTCCAGTGACAAGACCCTTGATATTATAAGAACTTATTTTCTGAGCTGCCTGGTTCTTTTGATTTTTATGGAGTTTGTAGATTACGGTGGTTTGATATGTCCAATCCTTAGAAAATAGGTAAAGGTCATTCTCTATTGCGACAATAGATTCGGCATCATAAGGGTGGTCTTGATACCCTTGTGTAAATGTTTTTTGATCTGGATAGGAGATGTGTAACTCTTCGACTAAGGCGTTTTCATTGTCAAGATCTTTGAGGGCAATTTTATAAATAGTAAGGTCTTTGCGATTTCCGTAATTGTTGCCTATGTCAGCTATATAAAGGTAGGTGTCGTCTTTTGTGACGTCTTCCCAGTCTATGGCATTCATGTTTTTATATGTCTTGTTATAGAGCAGATTTCCTTGTTGATCTAAAAAGTATAAAGTAGGTTGATCGCCACTATCGTTGTGAGTGATGATGAGGTTGTGGTAATATTCCAGTCCAGAGGTCTCTGTGAGTTGAGGAGCAAGGTTTTTTACCAGCTTCAACTCAATATTAGGTAATGCTTTGGAGGCTATAACTTTTGAAACAGGTGTTTTGCAAGAGGTAAAGCCTAGAAGTAATAGGGTAAGAAAAGCTATTTTTTTCATTGTATAAAGTTCGCAAAAGAACTAATAATTATAAAGCGTTTGGTAAGATATTATAATTTGGAAATTACTGGATAAGGAACTAAGAAAAGGTGTAATACAAAAAATCCGACTCAGTGGAATGAGTCGGATTTTTACAATTCTTAAAAAGCTTTATTAAGCGATAGAGATTCTTTTGAATCCTACTACTTGAGCTTCTTTAGACGATACAAACTGTGCTACAGTTTGTTTGTCATCCATAATATAGTCCTGGTCTAATAATGCTTGCTCTTTATCAAGAGAAGTATTGTCAGCAATAAAACGCTCCATTTTACCTGGTATAATTCTTTCCCAGATAGCTTCTGGTTTCCCTTCCGCTTGAAGCTCAGCTTCATAAGTTGCTTTTGCAGTAGCAAGAGCATCATCTGTTAATTGAGATCTAGAGATAAATAAAGGTATATTCAAAAGATTTTTACCTAAACGTCCACGTTCGATGTTATCTTTTTCAATAGCAGCAATTCTTGATTCTGTTTCAGACTGCACAAATGCACCATCAAAGTCTTTATATGAAAGTGTTGTTGCTCCCATGGAAGCTACTTGCATAGACACAGATTTTGCAACCTCTGCAGCGTGATCACTACTTGTAGAAAGACCAGTTAATGCACCGATTTTATTACCGTGAACATAGCCGCCTACGAAAGGAGCTTCAAAAGCTTCAAAACCACCAATTTCAAGTTTCTCACCGATAACGCCAGTTTGCTCAATAAGTTTTTCTTCTACAGTCATACTGTCGTCAAATTTAGAAGCAAGAACTTCTTCTTTTGAGTTACAGGTATGGGCTACAGTAGCAATCTTATTTGCTAAGGTTACGTATGTATCGTTTTTTGCAACAAAGTCAGTCTCACAATTAAGGGATAAAAGAATACCTCTTGTGTTAGCTTCATTGATATTTGAAACAACAACTCCTTCAGAAGAATCACGGTCAGCGCGCTTTGCAGCTACTTTTTGACCTTTTTTTCTAAGGATTTCTATTGCTTTATCAAAATCACCTTCAGCTTCAACAAGGGCCTTTTTACAGTCCATCATTCCAGCTCCAGTTGTCTTTCTTAATTTTCCTACTTCAGCAGCAGATATTTTAGCCATTTTAATAAGTTTTGTACTAGTTAACTAGCGTTATAAGTTTATTCTTCTTCGTCTTTTGCAGTAGTATCGGCTTTAGCTTTCTCTTTTTTAGCTGCTTTTTTTTCAGCATCTTTTTCTTCTTTTTCTTCTTTTGCCTGTTCTATTGCTTGATCTTCTGCGTTCTTTTCCGACTTGCGATCTTCAAGACCAGCTTGGATAGCGTCTGTAGCTTCTTTTACAATAATGTCTATAGACTTAGATGCATCATCATTAGAAGGGATTACATAATCGATATCTCGTGGATTTGCATTGGTATCAACCATTGCAAAAATAGGAATACCTAGTTTCAAAGCTTCTTTTACTGCGATGTGTTCACGTACCGTATCAACGATAAAAAGTGCTGCTGGCATACGTGTCATTTCAGTAATCGAACCTAAGTTCTTTTCTAATTTTGCTCGCATACGGTCTACTTGAAGACGTTCTTTTTTAGAAAGAGTTTCATAACGACCATCTTTTTTCATACGATCCACTGTAGCCATTTTCTTAACAGCTTTACGGATGGTTACAAAGTTGGTAAGCATTCCACCAGGCCATCTTTCTGTGATGTAAGGCATGTTTGCATCACTAGCGTGCTGCGCAACGATGTCTTTTGCTTGCTTCTTAGTAGCAACAAAAAGAACCTTACGTCCAGATGCAGCGATCTTACGTAGTGCTTCAGTAGCCTCCGTTAGCTTTGCAGCTGTTTTATAAAGATTGATGATATGGATTCCGTTACGTTCCATGTAGATGTAAGGAGCCATGTTAGGATCCCACTTACGGGTTAGGTGACCAAAATGGACACCTGCGTCAAGTAAAGACTTGACATCTGAGTTATTTGCCATAGTTAAATAGTTTACGTTCTGTCGATAGCAATAATGAAGTGGTCATAAGCTTTAGCTTAATTGCCTTCACTATTTAGATGCTAAACTTAGCTCTGGCGGCAACCAGGCGTGACAGCAAATTAATATAAATAAAAAAAGAACAAATCCCGTTTGATAATAAAACCAAACGGGAGTAATAATATTGTTGTATTAACGTTTGGAGAATTGGAATTTCTTTCTCGCTTTCTTTTGACCGAATTTTTTACGTTCCACCATTCTTGGGTCACGAGTCATAAGACCTTCTGGCTTTAAAGCTATACGGTTTTCTTCATCGATTTCCACAAGAGCTCTAGCGATAGCAAGGCGTATAGCCTCAGCTTGTCCAGTGATTCCACCACCGTGAACGCTTGCTTTTACATCGTAAATGTCTGTAGTGTTTGTAAGTGTGAAAGCTTGTTTTACCTTGTATTGCAACATTCCTGTTGTAAAATAGTCTGTAAGATCTTTCTTGTTAATTGTTACTTCACCTTTACCTTCTGTAAGGTAAACACGAGCAACGGCAGTTTTTCTTCTACCTATTTTGTGTAATGTTTCCATATTACTTTACCTCGTTAAGATTAATGGTTTTAGGTTGTTGTGCTTCATGACCGTGCTCAGCACCAGAATACACTTTTAGGTTGCGATAGATTGCGCTTCCCAATTTATTTTTAGGTAACATACCTTTTACAGCACGTTCTACAACACGAGTAGGGTCTTTAGCAAATAATTCATTTGCAGTAAGGCTACGTTGTCCACCTGGATAGCCAGTGTGTCTGATGTATGTTTTCTCACTCCATTTGTTACCACTTAGAGTGATCTTATCAGCGTTTATAATGATGACATTATCACCACAGTCTACGTGTGGAGTAAAATTGGTCTTGTATTTACCTCTCAAAAACTTTGCAGCTATTGATGACATACGACCTAGTGGCTGTTCAGCAGCATCTATCAGTACCCATTCTTTGTTTACTGTAGCGCTGTTCGCTGAAATTGTTTTGTAACTTAAAGTATTCACCTTGAAATAGTTTTAATTCTTTGTCTGATTTTACTAACTAAAATCGGGCTGCAAATGTAATCTTTTAATTTAGAATCACAAGCTGCTTTTTTTAATTTTATTTATAAATTCTCAGACTAGAAATATTTTGTGCAATATTAGCTCTTTGTTTCCCTTGTGCAGCTTTTTTATAGGTTTAGTTTTAGTGATGTTGCTTTCTATTCTAAAGGCATAGGTAACCCGTGCTAGGTTATTTAGAATGGGATATTTTTAAATTCTATTTAAACTTTCTATTTGAAATAGAAACCTGTTGATTAAGAGCCTACTGCTAGGATTTCTCATAGTAATTAAAAATTAGAATGTTGAAAAAGCTGCTGTGATATATAATTGTTTTTGTGTTACTATGGGTTGTGAAACAGAATCTGCTGTTAGAAACTGTCTCCATGTTCACATAGCAGCTAATTTCGACTTACCATTCTTTATAGCAACACCTCAGTGGATCTTAATAATGAGAAGGTCAGGGATACAAAGCTGCTTAATGAAACGACTTGTTTTTCTAATAGGCAGGTGGACTTTACGGCAAATTTCTTTTTTTGTTACAGGTGCTGATCCAGATGTTGACCTCAATAGTAATTTATCCTGTCTTACAAGTTTTTAACATGGGACTTATTTGTCCCGTGCGAGCAGTGTTTTAAAGATTGTTACTCCTATAAAAGAGGCTGCTATTACAGAAAATAACGTAGTCATTTTATGCCAACCACCTTTGAACCCGCAATTACAGGACAGGACCTTAATCATATGAATGAGGTCGCACAGTAACGTCGGCAGCAACTATATTTCTCCGAATGCGATTTATATGAAAATACAGCATTTAAATATCCAGGAGTACATCTTGTTTAACATTAAAAGAGTTCTATGCACTAAAGTTAGAACACTGCCTTTTTTTAATATCTATCAAGGGTATTTATGATTCTTCAATCTTCACACCTTTCCAAAACGCCACATGTCCCTCTATTTCTTTTGCAGCATGTTTTGTTTCTGCATAGTACCAGGCGGCATCTCTATTTTCGGCTCCATCTACTTCAAGAGAATAGTAACTCGCTGTTCCTTTCCATGGGCAGCTGGACTTTGTACTGCTGTCTTTAAAGTACTCTTTTTTGATACTCTCTGCGGGGAAATAGTGGTTGTTCTCTATTACTTTGGTGGCATTGCTTTCGGCAATTACATGATTATTCCAAGTAGCTTTCATATTTTTTGTTTGCATAAATCTCGATAAATAACTGTTGGTTCTATAGAAATCTATGTTAAAAATTCCTTTTATTGATGTAAATTAATTAAATGTTATAAAAAGGTTAAGACTAAGCCTTGTTCATATATATTTAGAATCTAATTTAAAGACCTCATAATGAAAAAATTATTATTATCCGTTTTAGTTGCTCTTGCAGTTGTGTCTTGTAGCAATGATTCCAACGAAGAATCATTAGATGCCATTAACAATGACGGCCTTCAACTAGCAGCAGCTAGAAAATGTCACGCTAATGAAAACTATGAAAAAATGTTGCTCGATCCTTCTTTTCAACAAAAGGTGTTAGAGATTGAAGAGCAAACAGAGCAATTTACTAATGAGTTTATGTCGAAAAAGAAGCCTGTTAGAGGTGGTGGGGGTGGTGGCGACGGTACTCCTCCAGCTGATAATCTTGGGGTAATTAATATACCCGTCTATGTACATGTTATATATAGTAATGCCAATGAAAATATAAGCGATGCTCAGATCAATTCTCAAATTAGCGTACTTAATGCTGATTTTAGAAAATCCAATAGCGATGCTGCTCAGGTTCCAACTCAATTTGCTGGTTTAGCATCAGATACAGAAATCCAATTCAACCTTGTTGGTGTTACTAGAAAATCTTCCACTCGTACGTCATGGGGAACTAATGACGCTATGAAAAGTGCGGCTAATGGCGGTGTTGATGTGGTGGATCCTGCAAATGCAATGAACATTTGGGTTTGTAATATAGGTGGTGGAATCTTAGGTTATGCGCAGTTTCCAGGAGGAAGCGCTAGTACTGATGGAATCGTTGTTGGTCCTCAATATTTCGGAAACACCGGATATTTAAGTGTTCCATTTGATGGAGGTAGAACAACAACTCATGAAGTAGGTCACTACCTTAACTTACGTCATATTTGGGGTGATGGAAGATGTAATAGAGACGATTTTGTTTCTGACACTCCTACTTCAGATAGAGCAAATTACGGTTGCCCTTCTTACCCAACTACCAACTGTAGATCTACAGATATGACTATGAATTACATGGATTATGTAGATGATAGCTGTATGTACATGTTCAGTACTGGACAAAAAGCGAGAATGAGGTCTTTATTTGCATCAGGTGGAGTTAGAGCATCCTTGAACAACTAGACTTTTAAAACTCTAATTTATAAAGCCATCCTAAAAACTTAGGATGGCTTTTTTTAAATTTTCTTTTTAAACAGGTAATCTTTGAAAAGCTTTTTTTGATCTTCAAAAATCTGAGATATTTGAAGTCCAGATTCTTTTGCAAGCCATTCTACCATATGGTCGTCGTATTTCTGAGAAATTTCAGTGTGGATGGTTTCCCATTTATTGAAACTTACTTTAAGAGGTAACTTTTTAATATTCACCTCGCATTTTTTTGTAGCCAGCAGGTAGCTTTTTGCGGTTCCGCTTTCTGGGTCATAAGCTTCCCAGTGCTCAAACGTACTGACATCAAAATCGGCATTCATTTCACGATTTACTCGATGTAATAGATTGCGATTAAATTCCTGAGTAACACCAGTAGTATCGGCATAGGCAGTTTGAATCGTCAACGGGTCTTTTTTCTGATCAAACCCCATAAACAATCTATCTTCTGAAGACATAATTTTTTGAATCTGTTTCAAAAAATCTATAGCTTCTGCATGGGCTAGATTTCCAATGTTGGAGCCTAATACCATAATCATCTTGGGTCTTTTATTGTATTTAGCCAGTTGTTTAAGGACTTTGAAATAGGTTCCTTGTTCACCTTGAACATCCATTTTGGGCCAGACTTTTTTAATAGACGAAGAAAGTTCGTCTATAGCGTGCTGGCTTATATCTATGGGTATGTAGGTGAAGTTAGATTTATGATGATCAAGTTCTTCAAGAAATACTTTAGTTTTCTTTCCGTCTCCAGCACCTAGTTCTATAAGGTCAAATCCCTTATCATTCTCAAAAAGCGACCTCAAATCACTTTTGTACTGGTTGATAATATTAAACTCTGCCGTTGTCAGGTAATATTCTGGCAATGCCATGATTTGCTGGAAGAGCTTATCACCACGATCGTCATAAATATATTTAGAGCTTAAAAACTTAGGAAATTTACTCAGTCCTTCTTTTACGTGTTGTTCAAATTCCTGTTGGAACGATTCTTTTTTTGTCATAATGATTGGGCAAGTCGCAAGCTTGTAAATTGCCATCTAAGTGGCGCGTGAAAAAAGTTTCTATAAGTGGGTCGCACATGATTTACCGGCGTTGCGATAGAGCTGCCTCGCAGTACTTTCTGGTTGACCATAAATTTACCGTTGTACTCGCCTAAGGCACCATCAGGTTTTTGATAGTTAGGGTAGGGAAGGTAGGCACTTTCTGTCCATTCCCATCGGTTGCCATGTTTGAAGTTGGACTGGGCAACTTCCCATTCAAACTCGGTAGGCAAGCGCATGCCTTTCCATTGTGCAAAAGCAAATGCTTCATAATAGGAGATATGAGTTACGGCAGCAGCCAGATTAACTTCCTTTGAACCGCTCAATAAATAGTGCGTCCACTTAGCGTTATCATGATGCCAATACATAGGAGCAACAATGGAGTTTTTATTTACCCAATCCCATCCTTCGGTATGCCATATCATCGGGTTAGAATAACCACCGTCATTTATAAATTCTATCCATTCTCCATTTGTTACTAAAGAGTTGCAGATGGCGTAAGGTTCTAAAAACACCCGATGTCTAGGCTGCTCATTATCATAACAAAATTCCTTAGAAGCATGACCTATTTTATAAATCCCTTCTTTTATTTCTATAAAATCAACAGCGGCATTTTCAAGGAGTTCTTCATTGGTAACGCTGCCATATTCTGGTTGTAAAGGATTGTTTCCTAAAATATACTTGATATCGGTAAGCAGTAATTCTTGATGTTGTTTTTCATGATGAATGCCTATTTCTAAAACGGGTATAAGCTCTTCTGTCAGGTGACTTTCAATCAACTCTTGCATGTGAGAAGTCACATAAACTCGGTAATCGTAAATATCTTTAACACTAGGTCTTGAAAGATTACCACGATCAGTGCGTACCACTCGTTTTCCTATACTTTCATAATAGCTATTGAAAACAAAGGCGTAGTTTTCATGATATCTTTTGTAATTGGGGAGGTGTGCATCGAGTAAAAATTCTTCAAAAAACCAAGTTGTATGGCCCAGATGCCACTTAGGCGGCGATATATCCACATTAGGCTGTACCACATAATCCTCTGTTTGTAATGGTTGACATATACCTTCTGTAGCGGTTCGGGTTTCAATAAAAAGTTGAAGAAGTTGCTTTGTAGAAATCATTTTGTCAAAGTTAAGATGTTTTTGAGTATTTCGCTTTCGCGAAAGCGTTAACCTCAAGTTAATTGGATTTTGAAGATACATGCTTTCATTTAATATAGTTCTACTTTATTCAAAATAATGGTAGGTAGAGCAAATGAAAAGATCTAATACCATACGATATCGTTGTTGCGACGTCTATTTGGGAGAGGCTCTTTGTGTATGGTAAGGTACCTGACAAGCCCAACACCAAAAAAAATAAGTATTGTTACTGCCCAAAGGATGACAATCAAAGCAAAATTTCTGGGAGCAACGCAATTAGCAAGTGCACCTGCAGGTTGTTTACGTCTTTGGGATTCCTCTTTCTCCCATGTTATGCGTTGCTTTTCCCAATCTTTAATTTCCCGTTCTTTTTCTAAGGTTTTGTAGTAACCATCTGGACTGATAGGTTTATAATTTCTAGCTTTAACCGCTTTTAAGTTTATGGAAGTGGTACTCCTCTTTGTTGTTTTTACAAAGAATAGTTGGTGAACTTTCCATAGTTTGGAAACTCAGCTTTGTTGGTGTAGTGTTTCTGTCGGTAAATTAATTCGACTGTTTCTGGATTACGCATCTCTATCAGGTGATAGGTGATGTTGGGCTGGTTTTTTATTTTAGTACTACTTTGCCGTTATTTTCAAATTCTTTTAAGGCCAGATCATAAAAATATAAAATACGTATAGGTCGGTATGTAGCGGTGTCTTGTATTCGGTATGTTCACACCTATCTTCCGGAGTGTAGCATAGACTAGAGCATACAAATAATAAAGAAAACAGAAATTTTATAAGACTTGTCTACACAGCAACGACCCCTTTAATAGCAGGATGCGGATCGTAATTTTCTAAACTGAAATCTTCATATTTAAAATCAAATATATCTTTGATTTCGGGATTCAGTTTCATTTGCGGTAATTCTCTGGGTTCTCTGGTTAGTTGCAGTTCTACTTGCTCCCTTAAGTTGTTGTAAATATGCACATCACCAAAGCTGTGGATAAAATCACCATATTCCAAATCGCATACCTGCGCTACCATCATTGTTAATAAGGCATAGCTTGCAATGTTAAAAGGAACGCCTAGAAATACATCTGCGCTTCTTTGGTACAGTTGACAGCTTAACTTATTGTTTGCCACATAGAATTGGAAGAAGGCGTGGCAAGGAGGTAAAGCAGCTTTACCATTTTCTACATTTTCTGAAAAACTTTTACTAGTATCAGGTAGCACGCTCGGATTCCATGCGCTTACTATCATACGGCGACTGTTAGGATTGGTCTTTAAGGTGTTGATAACTTCTTTGATTTGATCTATTCCTTCATCATTCCAATTGCGCCACTGGTGCCCATAAACCGGTCCTAGATCGCCACTTTCATCAGCCCATTCATTCCATATTCTTACGTTATGATCTTTGAGGTACTGTATGTTAGTATCCCCAGATAGCAACCACAGCAATTCGTGAATAATGGATTTTAAGTGTACCTTTTTTGTTGTTACTAAAGGAAAGCCTTTTTGAAGATTAAAACGCATTTGATGGCCGAATAGGCTGCGAGTTCCAGTTCCAGTGCGATCGCCTTTGTCGATGCCGTTTTCTAAAATATCTTGAAGTAAATCTTGGTATTGTTTCATAATCAATAAAGTTGCTTTGTTGACATTTGTGCAAGCCAAACAATACAAATTACTTGAAATCTATAATTAAAAACGAATAAATGCTATGGAAGATATAAGCTTTTATTAACCAGCGTGACGCTCGTCTTCATCATGAGTAAATGAATCTGCCCAGGAGATCGCACTTTCCATATTACTAAAAAAGCCAAAGGAGCCAGAATATAAAGATTGCTCTGTAGCAGCCTGAATTTTTTGTTCTTGAGTAGTTCCAACTATAGCGATTCCTACCATAGTTTTTGCGTTCACAAGTTGGTATACTTTAGCATCTACTTCATGGCCAAATTCACGATTAGAGATAAACACTATTTTTTGTTTGCCGTAATAATCATTGATATCAGTAAGCATGCGCATGGCAATTTCATTGTTAACAATTACGCCAGAATGTAAGTGACCTATAACGTAGTTGTCATAGCAATACATGGAGCCAAAGGTGTAATCAATTTTATGGTGGAAGGAGGTAAATTTCAAGGCTGGTCCTGTTTTAGAATAAGAACTGTCGCAAAAATAAACATTTCTTTAACAAAACCTTCTCTTTTTAAAATTTATCCAAAAAGCATCCCTGCTATAGTGGCTGTGAGCAGTGCAGCACAAGTACCTCCTATAAGTGCCTTAATACCAAAAGCGGCTAAGGTCTTGCGTTGTCCGGGCGCAAGAACGCCTATTCCGCCTATTTGTATTCCAATAGAGGCAAAGTTTGCAAATCCACAAAGCGCATAGGTGGCTATAATAATAGATTTAGGGTGCATTATTTTACCCGCTTCTTTAAGATCTTTAAGAGATCCATATGCAATGAATTCATTTAAGATTGTTTTCTCACCTAGGAGTTGTCCTACTAAAACAATATCGTCTGTATGAACACCTAATAACCCATGCGATAGGTGCAAATAGGTTACCTAAAATGTACTGCATAGAAAAACCGTCGTACCTACCGCTACTAGAAGATTCTATGATAGAATTTAACCCAGTATATTCTCCTATTAAATCCTTTAGTCCAAAATTTACTACCGCAATTAATGCTGTAAAAACAAGAAGCATGGCCCCTACATTTACAGCTAATTTTAATCCATCTGTAGTACCACGCGAAATAGCATCTAATATATTACTACCTATTTTATCTTTAGAAACTTTAAGGGATCTGTCTATTTTAGTTTTGTCTTCTTCTGGGTAGAGCATTTTTGCTATTACGATTGCTGCAGGGGCACTCATTATGGATGCGGTGAGTAAGTGCTTGGTAAATAATATTTGTTGAGCTTCACTTTCTCCACCTAGAAATCCGATAAAAGCAGCAAGGACGCCACCGGCAATAGTGGCCATTCCACCTACCATAAGACATAGCATTTCTGATTTGGTCATTTTCTCCAGATAGGGTTTTACTACTAGAGGAGCTTCTGTCTGTCCAATAAAAATATTAGCCGCAGCTGCAAGTGATTCTGCACCGCTTAATCGCATGGTTTTACTCATGATCCACGCCAGGACATAAACTACTTTCTGAAGGACTCCTAAGTAATATAAAAGAGAAGTAAAGGCTGAAAAGAAAACGATAGTCGGGAGTACTTTAAAAGCAAATACATAACCCCAATTACCACTAGTGTCTATAAAATTACCAAAAACAAACTCTGCTCCAGCTTCACTCACAGCAAGAAATCTAACAACACCGGTTGAAATAGCGTCAAAAATGTAGGCTACACTCTCAAATTTAAGAACAGAAATAGCAAAAACGACTTGCAATGTGATACCTACTATAACTAAACGCCAGTCTATCTTCCTTTTATTCTTACTTAGTATAAAGCAAAGTCCTAAAATAAACAAGATACCCAGTATTCCTCGATAAAAGCTTTCAAAGCTAAATCCTAATTCATTAGATATTTCAATGTTAGAAGAGATGATCTTTTTCTTGATTAAAAAAGTATAGGTAACGCTCTTGTTTTTTAATAATAAGCTATCGCCATTTACCTTTTCTAGATCAAACTGTTTAAGGTCTATTTGTGGTTCATTAGGATAAAGAGCGATAAAGTCTCCTTGTAAAATAAATCTGCCATTAGAATTGAGACTGTCTACTCCAGTGTAGTACTTGTAATTCTGTTTGTTAAAGGAAATACTGTCTAGTTGGTAGGGTGTTGTTTGGGAAAGATCATCTGCCTTTGCCGAGTTAAGCACCCATGTTCCTTCTATAAGGGTGTTGTCTTGAGCATTTGTTATAAATGAAAAACAGATAAAAGTTAAAGCAGTAAGAAGTCTGGGCAGAAAAGAATTCATATTTTTTCGGAAAGGGGTTATCGTTTAGATATTTCATCTCTGATTTGTGCTGCTAGTTCATAGTTTTCTTTAGAAACAGCCTCTCCTAACATTTTTTTAAGTTCGGTTAAAGAGAATTTACTGTAATCGTTTGCTTCTTCGCTTGCTGCACTGATGAGCTCGTCAATCATTTCTTCACTATCCAATTCTGCAATTTCCAGTTCTTTGTCTGGTTTGATGTGTTGTTGAATTCCTGCTTCTTCCAGAATATTTTCATAAGTAAAAACAGGTGCTTTAAATCTTACCGCCAAAGCGATTGCGTCGCTCGTTCGGGCATCAATGATTTCTTCAATTTTATCCCTTTCACAAATAAGGCTGCTGTAAAAAACACCATCTACTAACTTGTGAATGATCACTTGTTTAACAGTAATCGAGAATCGTTGGGCAAAACTTTTAAATAAATCATGGGTAAGAGGTCGCGGCGGACTCAACTCTTTTTCTAGCGCGATGGCAATACTTTGCGCTTCAAATGCTCCTATAACTATAGGTAATTGCCTTGGGCCATCAACTTCTTTAAGCACTAATGCATAAGCACCGTTCTGAGTTTGGCTGTAAGATATGCCTCGTATGTTAAGTCGTTTTAGACTCATGATTAGTTAATTGCTGGGAATGGAAATCGGTTATACTTTTTATGATGTGCTATAAAATTATTCTTTTAAATTTCAATGCTTTTTTTAAGACTCCGTAGCGATGCCATGCAGTTTAAAAAGACTTAAGTTGCTATTAAAAGTTATAATTTACGTCCAGACTTAAAAAACCTAAACGAGTTCATGAAAAAAGCTGTGCAAAAATGAGGTTTTTCTCTTATTGCACAGCTTTAAATTTAAGAAATTCTTAATTAACTTATCAAGAATCTTAAGCGTTTGCCACTTTAAAGGCTTTTAACTTTTCAATCAAAGCTGGAACTACTTCAAAAGCGTCACCTACAACTCCATAATCTGCTGCCTTAAAGAAAGGAGCTTCTGGGTCTGTATTAATGACTACTTTAATCTTAGAAGAGTTGATTCCTGCAAGGTGCTGTATCGCTCCAGAAATACCTATGGCAATGTATAAGTTAGAAGCAACTGGTTTACCTGTTTGCCCCACGTGTTCGCCATGAGGTCTCCATCCTAAGTCACTAACTGGTTTGGAACAAGCTGTTGCTGCTCCTAAAACGTCAGCAAGCTCTTCTATCATTCCCCAGTTTTCTGGTCCTTTCATACCACGACCTGCACTTACCACTACTTCAGCATCAGCGATAGTCACTTTATCAGTAGCTTTATCTACAGACTGCACGTGAACGGTAAAGTCTGCATCACTTAATGATGGAGCAAATGCTTGTACGGCACAATCAGTTGCCTTTTCTTTAAGACCGTAAGCGTTTTTAGATATTCCTACTAACTTTACATCTGTAGTAATTGCTGTATCAGCAAATGCTTTGTTTGTAAAGACAGTTCTTTTTACCGTAAAAGGTTCTTTGGAAGAAGGCAGCTCGGTTACATTAGAAACATAACCCGCTTCTAAATGTACACTTACTAGGGATCCTAAGTACTTTGAGTCTGCACTAGAACTGATCACTACTACTTTTGCATTTTCAGCTTTTGCAGCTTGTGCAATAGCGTTAGCATAAGCTGCAGCATTAAATTTATCTAATTTGGAATCGCTTACATTGTGCAATCTGCTCACTCCATAAGTTCCTAAATCTCCAGCGTCATTTGCATGAAAAGATATAGCGGCAACATCTGTTCCCATCATATCTGCCACACCTTTTGCATAACTGGCTACTTCATAAGCAGTCTTTTTAAAACTACCGTTTTCTGATTCTGTATATACGAGTACGGACATGTATTTTGATTTTTATTGTAGCGTCCATATGTAATGGACAGATACTTGTTTAGTTATGGTTTGGCTTTATTACCTTATCAATTGCGGTATAAGCCTTTTTTAATTTCGCTTTCGCGAAAGCGAAATACTTAAAATATTTTAAATCAGCATTTAATTATTTTGCTTTTTTAATCATCAGGGTTTAAATCGCTTTTGCCTCGTTGTGAAGTAAATCGATTAATCTGTCAAGATCTCCAGCATCTACAAGAGTTACCTGACCTTTAGGCTCTGGTTTTGTAAAAGAAATACTATTGGTTTCTGTAGTAGCATCTGTTGCAGGAACTACAGTTAATGGTTTTTTACGTGCCATCATAATTCCGCGCATATTAGGAATTCTCAAGTCACTTTCTTCAACAAGACCTTTCTGTCCACCTATTACCAGAGGAAGACTTGTTGTTACGGTTTCTTTACCACCATCAATTTCACGTATGGCAGTGGCATTAGAGCCATCTACTTCTAGAGAAATACAGGTGTTTACAAAACTAGCTCCTGTCATTGCAGCGACCATTCCTGGAACCATTCCACCGTTATAGTCGATTGATTCACGACCGGCTATGATAAGATCATAACCCCCATCCTTTACAACAGCACTTAATTGCTTTGCTACTTGATAACCATCTGTGGCTGGTGTGTCTACTCTAATAGCTGTGTCTGCACCTATTGCTAGCGCTTTTCTCAATGTCGGTTCTACTTCTGCTCCACCTACAGTAATTACATCAACACTTGCTCCTTGTTTTTCTTTGAACCACATGGCACGAGTCAGACCAAATTCATCATTTGGATTGATGACAAATTGAACACCGCTGGTGTCAAATTGTGTATTGCTATCTGTAAAATTGATTTTTGAAGTGGTATCTGGCACATGGCTGATACATACTAATATCTTCATATTTTATGGTCTTTTAAATCCTTTTCAATCGATTGCGAAATTACAAAAAAAACAAATAATAAACTATGCGTGCATAATAAATTTTTGTTTAATTTTTATTGATTCGTGGTTTTCCCTATTTTTTAGAATCACTTGAAGTATGGTTAAATATACTGCTACAGTCTTAATGTCGCCAGATTTTATGATAATTATAGGTGAATGAGATGTTTTTTAGCCTAAAATGCTTGGTTAAAATGTTACCTCTCACTGATGTTAACCTTACTTCTAAAAATAAAAAAAACCACTGAAAACTATCCCAGTGGTTAAAATTAATAAGTTTAGACCTTTTTTGTTTTGTCTTTAATTACCGGTGTAATACTTTTTTCCGTTTCAGTTTTTGCACATCCAGATTCGTATGGTCCACAATTCGTACAATATCCATCGCCATTTTCTTCTCTTCTAGGACTACATCCTTTAGTACAGCCTGTGTATGTAAGACCTGATGACTTTGTAGAAAAAGACATAAATCCTTTCTCAACATCAACGATAAATGCAGTTTTGCTCATATTCTCAAAATCCTCAGCAACGAGATGAAGTGCTTGTTGATCTGTTTCTCCTAAGTTTACATATTCAAAGCTTAATGATGGAACTTTAGATTTGAATTCTTGATTTTCATTTATATACTCATTTACGGCTACAATTAATTTTGATTCCTCAAAAATTACATAATTTTTACCGTTAAAAGTTCCAAACGCATTTTCTGGAGCATTAGATTTTGTTTTGATGACGGTGTTGTTTTCATCAGATTCATTTTTATCTGTTGTACATGATGTCGTCATGACAACTGCTGAGATAACAATGGCGAAATAAACAAATAATTTTTTCATTGTCGCAATGTTTTTAATTGATTATCAATTAAATATACATACATATTAACTTTACAAAGAATTTTAATATTTATTTAGAATCTCATATTAAAAGTCAGACAACTGTCTTTTCAAAAGCCACAAAGAGTCCTGTAAAAACCACAATCAGATAATGGTTTTAGTCCTTTGTATAATAATAGTAGGTAAATAAGAGATTTTTTAGCCTAAAATTATCGCATCCTAAGATTATGTAAGTTATTTTTGTTTTCTTTTAAAATACGATAACATCATATCCTAATATATGAAGACAATACAATTCCGCGAGGCAATTTGCGAAGCGATGAGTGAAGAAATGAGACGCGACGAGACCATCTATTTAATGGGTGAAGAGGTTGCAGAATATAATGGGGCTTATAAAGCTTCCAAAGGAATGCTAGACGAGTTCGGTGCCAAAAGAGTTATTGACACCCCTATTTCTGAGCTTGGTTTTGCAGGAGTAGCTATAGGTTCTACGATGACAGGAAACCGTCCTATCGTAGAGTACATGACGTTCAACTTCTCATTAGTTGGTATTGACCAGATCATCAACAACGCTGCAAAAATACGCCAGATGTCTGGTGGACAATTTAACTGTCCTATCGTTTTCCGTGGTCCTACAGCAAGTGCAGGGCAGCTGGGAGCAACGCACTCACAAGCTTTTGAAAACTGGTTTGCAAACACTCCTGGCCTTAAAGTAATCGTACCTTCAAATCCTTATGATGCAAAAGGGCTTCTTAAAGCCGCAATACGTGATGACGATCCAGTTATTTTTATGGAGTCTGAGCAAATGTATGGTGATAAAGGTGAAGTGCCGGAAGGTGAGTATGTGTTGCCTATAGGTGTTGCAGAGATAAAGAGAGAGGGAACTGATGTGACTATCGTTTCTTTTGGAAAAATTATCAAAGAAGCTTATAAAGCAGCAGACGAATTAGAAAAAGAAGGCATTTCTTGTGAAATTATCGATTTAAGAACTGTACGTCCTTATGATAAGGAAGCAATCTTGAAATCAGTTAAGAAAACAAATCGATTGGTTATTCTTGAAGAGGCATGGCCATTTGGTAATGTGTCTACGGAGATTTCTCATATGGTACAAGCAGAGGCATTTGATTATCTAGATGCTCCTATATATAGGATCAACACTCAAGATACTCCAGCACCTTATTCTCCAGTATTATTTGCAGAATGGTTGCCTAACCATAAAGATGTGGTAGAAGGCGTGAAGAAAGTGATGTACAAGAAGTAGTTTCTTTATGCATATAATTTGAACCCATTTCGTATGAAATGGGTTTTTTCTGTTTTAAAAGGTCAACAATACTTTTTATAAATTAAACACCTCACCCTAACGATAGTAGTTTTACTTTTGATCTTTAGTCTGCTTATGAAAAATGATTTAAATAATGACGATTTAGCCTTGAGCTGCCTTAGGATGAATTGCCATTTAGGAAAAAAAAGGAAAGCGGTATATAAACGAATCTTATGTATAGGGATGCTAATTTTCACCTTGACTAGTATTGCACAGACTAAAGTAGGTGGCGTGATCTATGACGAATTTGGAGCTACGGTACCTTTTGCAAACGTAATCTTTCCAGGTTCTAGTGAAGGAACCATCTCTAATGATAACGGTAGGTTTTACATACAGTCTGAGAATACATACCAGGAGGTGGAATTCTCATTTGTAGGGTATAAAACACAAATCCTTAAATTGGATGTCAAGATAAACCTGGACCTGAAAATTACCTTGCAAACTGATACGGCAGAATTAGATGCTGTAATGGTCTATGCGGGTAAAACTTCTAAGAAAAATAATCCTGCGATCGATATCCTACGTAAAGTATGGGAAAACAGACGTAAAAATGGGCTTTCTCAATTCAAACAATATCAGTACGATAAATATGAAAAGCTGGAATTTGACATGAATACCATAGACAGTTCTATGATTAAATCCAAGTTATTTAGGGGGATGGAGTTTGTTTTTAATTATGCTGATACCAGCAGGATTACAGGTAAAACCTATTTGCCTATTTTTATCAATGAATCCCTTTCTACGGTTTATGGAGATAATGAAATCAACAAAGAGTTAGACGATGTAAATGCTAATAAAAACTCTGGCTTCTCCAATAACCAGACGTTGATTGCTTTTGTAAAAGACTTGTATAATGATATTGATGTGTATGATCGTTATTTAAAATTCTTTGATAAGAGTTTTACCAGTCCAGTAGGTAAAAGCGGTATCGACACCTATAACTATGTATTGAGGGATACTGCTATTGTTGATGGAGTAGAGGCGTACAACATTGTCTATTACCCTCGTCGTAAAGGCGAGCTCACCTTTAAAGGAGATTTTTGGGTGGCCACAGAATCCTATGCGATCAAAGAAATCAACATGCAGGCGACTAAAAGTGCCAACATCAACTGGGTCAAAGAAATCTATATCGAGCAAGAATATGATGTCTTAAACGATAGCTTGTTTTTAATTACTCGCGATTACTTTTTAAGTGATTTTGCTTTGAATAAAAAGGAAAAATCCAAAGGTATCTATGGAAAACGCACCACCTTATTTGACAATTATCAATTTGACATTGAAAAAGAACCGGATTTTTACAGGCGTAGAGTAAATGATTACCATCCAGAAATCTATGATAGAGATGAGGCATACTGGGACAAAAACAGATTAGAAAAACTCAATAAAGATGAGAAGCAAGTCTACACGATGCTGGATACGCTTAAAAAGAACAAGAAGTTCAAGCGTCTTTATAATATAGGTACGGTTCTCGCATCTGGATATTATGAGTTTGATGGCTTTGACTTTGGTCCTATTTTTTCCACTTTCGGATTTAATGATGTAGAAGGGATACGTTTGCGCGCTGGTGGAAGAACTTACTTTGACGCAAATGATCCTTGGAGAATAGAGGGTTATGGAGCTTATGGATTTAGAGACCAACAGTTCAAATTTGGAATAGGAGGTAAATACTTATTAGATAAGCAAAGCAGACTGATAGTAAGCGCTGGTTATCGTGATGATGTAGAACAACTCGCTGCCAGTCTTACCAGAACAAATGATGTTCTAGGACGTAGTCTCGCATCTAGCGCTTTAGTCAGTGCAGGAAACAACGGTAGGCTTTCCAAAATCAAACTAGGAGTAGCAGCGGTAAGTTTTGAGCCTTTGTACAATCTAGAATTTAGATTGGGAGCCAGTTACAGAAAGATAGAAACGGCAAATCCAGGTTTTTTCAGTCTGGATTATTTTGATGCAACGGCACCGGGAGGAATACGTTCTGAAACAAATCAAGCTGAGGTAGATCTTTCTGTTACGTATAAACCAGGTCGCAAGACCACAAACTATGGCGTGGACCGCACGATCATTAATGAGGGTGATTATCCCGTGCTTTTCTTGAATTATGCCAGAGGTTTTAAGGATCTTTTGAGTAGTAACTTTGATTATGATAAAGCACAGTTTTATTACAGTCATCCTTTTCAGATAGGTGTTTTTGGTAGGTTAACCGCTCGTATTGAAGCAGGGAAAACTTTTGGAGAAGTGCCCCTAGCATTACTGGATGTCATTCCAGGAAACCAGACTTATTTCAATATCCCCGGCTCCTTTAATACGATGAATTTCTACGAGTTTGTAACAGACGAATACCTTATGGTGAATTTAAATCACAATTTTAATGGACGTCTTTTTTCCCGTATTCCTGGTTTAAGAGATTTGAATTTACGGGAACTGGTAGGGATAAAAGCCGCTTACGGTCGCATAAGCGATAAGAATATAGCATTAAACGCAAGTGGTCTTAATTACTTAGCTCCAGAAGATATTTTCTGGGAGTACAGCGCAGGTATCGGAAATATTTTTAAGGTGTTGCGACTAGATGTGAATTTTAGAGGTGGTTACAATTATTTGCCAGATGCGCGACAGATTTCTGTTACGGGTAGTTTTGGGTTTTTCTTTTAGGATGATCATCCCAGAAAATTTGGCTTATAAACCATTACTTTAAGAACTAGCTGGTTCCAAATTTATCAGGGATCTGTTGGAATCTATTTCTATAGCTTTTAACTGATTCCTTTATGGTCATACCGCTGTAGAGCGGTATCGGCTGGAAGTTATCTTAAAAACCCATTTACTTCCTTATAGCTATTTTTTATAGTCTAAATCTAGCATTTCGATTAGTTCCAGACGATGCCAACACAAATAGTTGGCATGTCGAAACTCAGTTACCTTTATCAAAATTATTTCAGAAACCAACATCCCAAGTTTTGGTCTTGGCATGTTTGGTTGATATGGCTGTACCTAGAAATTGTGTTCCTTCATGATTTTTTACAAAAAAAATGGAAGTTCATCCTGACGCAGCGCAGCGCAAAATTATAAACAAGACTATATAAAACCTTTATTTTGTAGGAATTAACAACAACATTCAACTATTTTAGCAAAAATTTTATTTATGAGGCTTTTTACGCTTGCACTTTTGTTTTTTGGTTTGTTTGCAAGTGCGCAGACAGCTGATGATTTTGTTTTTACCGTTGATCTCACTATTAGATCTTCTGCGAATTATAGGTTCAATTTCAGTACTTCAAATAATATTTCCATTGATTGGGGCGATGGTCAACAGACAAACTATACAAGTGGAAGTAACCAGTCTGCTGCACATTCATTTGCAAGTAATGGAGTTTACACAGTTATAGTAAATGGTCCGTTAGACTCTTTTGAATTTTATTTAAATGATCCTATATCTATCACACAATGGGGTAATTCAATTTTTCAGACCATGAGAAATGCTTTTGAATACTGTCAGAATTTATCGATTAATGCATTAGATGTTCCTGATTTATCTCAAGTTACAAATATGTCGTTTATGTTCCGTTTCGCTATAAATTTTGATTCAGACATATCAAATTGGGATGTATCTAATGTTATCGATATGACAGAGATGTTCAAGGGTGCTTATTCTTTTAATTCTGATATATCAAGTTGGGATGTCTCTAGTGTAAGTGAAATGAACGATATGTTTCAATCTGCAAGATTATTTAACCAGCCCTTAAATTCGTGGGACGTTAGTGGAGCAAGAACACTTAGTGGCATGTTTACAGGTGCAAATAACTTTAATCAACCATTACATTCATGGGATGTATCAAACATTACTTGGTTGTCTTACCTCTTTTTTGGAGCATCAAGTTTTAATCAGGATCTTTCTTCATGGGATTTTAATCAGAATAGTAATATCAGAAATTTTATCCATAACAGCGGCTTAGATGTTTATAACTACGATGCATTACTACGTAAATTTGTAGAGATTCAGGTTGATAATGTTGATTTAGGGCTTACTTATCTGGAATATTGCGATAGCTTCTCAAGAAACCAACTTATAAATCGAGGTTGGACCATACTTAATGATTCAGAAGCAATCAACTGCACTGACCAAACTTTAACAGGTTCTGTTAAATTTGACCATGACTCAAATGGTTGTTCTGCATCAGACTTTGAAGCAAATGGTTTAGCCATAAGAGTTTCTAATGCAACTGATTTCTACGATTTTTATACCCAAAATGGAATTTACAACTCAAATTTAAGACCCGGTATTTATACAGTTACCCCTTTGATAGACTCACAGCGTTTTAATGTTAGTCCAACTTCTGCTAATGTAAATATTACATCTAATGGACTAATCACACAAGATTTTTGTATTAGTACACCATTAGATTTTGATGCGGTCGATTTAACTATTTTACCTGTTAATGATGCCCGTCCTGGTTTTGATGCTTCTTATAAACTGATTTACACAAATACAGGTACAATAACTTTTTCAGGAACGATTGAATTAGATTTTGAAGATAATTATCTAGACTTTATGTCAGCAAACCCTGCACCTAATGCAATTCTTTTTAGAAAGTTAACATGGGACTTTTCTAATTTGAATCCTTTTGAAACTCAAGAAATCGAATTGAATTTAAATTTAAATACTCCTACAGACTTAGTATACCCTTTAAATATAAATGATGTTTTGGATTTTGAAGCGAGATTGAGTCATAACATTCCTAATAACACACCTTCAGATGCTATATTCAGTTTAGAACAAATCGTTGTCAATTCTTTTGACCCTAATGATAAATCCTGTTTACAAGGGGAGACAATTTTACCAACTATGGTAGGAGAATACGTGCATTATAGAATTCGTTTTGAGAATGAAGGAACGGCAAGTGCTGTAAACGTAAGAATAGTAGATTATATTGATACTTCTAAATTTGATATCGCTACTTTAACTCCATTGAGCGGTAGCCATGATTATTTGGCTACAATTACTGAAGGCAATAAAGTAGAGTTTTTGTTTGATAATATTAACTTGCCATTCACCGCACCAGCCAGTCAAGGTTATGTGTTGTTTAAAATTAAAACGTTAGATACGCTGGTTTTAGGAGATGACTTCTCCAATCAAGCAGAGATTTATTTTGACTTTAACTTTCCGATTATTACCAATCTAGAAACGACAGCAGTTGCTGTTCCATTAAGTTTAAATGAGAGTAATTTATTTCAAGCAAGTCTGTTTCCTAATCCAGCTCAAAACTCAATAAGTGTAAAAAGCAACCTAGAGTTCCATCAGTACACCATTTATAATACTTTAGGAGCTGTAGTTTCTGAACAAAAACTGGAGAGCCCAAGTTTAAGTCATCATATACAAGTAAACAATTTGGTTTCTGGATTGTACTTTGTTGAGCTAAGAGGTGATCAAGGCAGTTTTGTTGTAAAAATGATTAAAGAGTAGTTCTCTAAATTATAGAATCTTAAAAACCCATTTACGGTATGTAGATGGGTTTTTTGGTTTCCGCTTTCGCGAAAGCGGAATCACATCAATTTTTAATCAGACTTATAATTATTCAAATCGCAGTTTATTGTTATGATATTTGTTGGATTGACAGCATCCCTTGCGCCCATTTATTCGATTCGAAATATCGCAATCGTTTTCTTAACATTATTTTATTACATTAGCGAGATTTTATAACCAAACATCAATTATTCTATGGAAATGTATATGATTTATTTGCCAATTGTTTTGGCAGTTTTAGGGCTTGTTTATATGCTCATTAAAAAATCCTGGGTGATGAAACAGGATGCCGGCGACGGTAAAATGAAAGAAATTTCAGATCACATTTATGAAGGGGCACTCGCTTTCCTAAAAGCAGAGTACAAACTACTCGCCATTTTTGTGGTAGTGGTAAGTGTTCTGTTATTTGTAGTATCTCTTTTTGTTCCTTCTACGCACTGGATGATTGTTATCGCATTTATTTGCGGAGCAGTATTCTCTGCTTACGCAGGAAATATAGGAATGAAAATAGCCACCAAAACTAATGTGAGAACCACACAAGCAGCTCGTACAAGTTTGCCCAAAGCCTTAGAAGTTTCCTTCGGTGGAGGAATGGTGATGGGATTAGGCGTTGCTGGTCTTGCTGTTTTAGGTTTAACAGGATTCTTTTTACTGTTCTATCATTTCTTTATGGGTGGTCAATGGACTAATACAGAAACAATGACTATTGTACTTGAAACACTTGCCGGATTCTCTCTTGGCGCAGAGTCTATTGCGCTTTTTGCTCGAGTAGGTGGTGGAATTTATACCAAAGCAGCTGACGTAGGTGCTGACCTTGTAGGGAAAGTAGAAGCAGGAATCCCTGAAGATGATCCACGTAATCCAGCAACTATTGCAGATAATGTAGGCGATAATGTAGGTGATGTTGCAGGAATGGGAGCAGATTTATTCGGTTCTTATGTAGCGACAATTCTCGCTGCCATGGTTCTTGGAAACTACGTGATAAAAGATATGGGTGGCAACATCGTCAATGAAGGCTTTGGCGGTATAGGACCTATTCTTTTACCTATGTCCATTGCTGGTGTAGGTATTATTATTTCTATGATAGGAATGATGTTGGTGCGATTAAAAAATAAGGATGCAAAAGAAGCTCAAGTAATGGGTGCCTTAAACATCGGTAACTGGACTGCCATAGTTTTAGTGGCAGTGGCTTGCTACGGACTTTGTATGTGGATGCTTCCAGAAACGATGCAGATGAAGTTTTTTGGAGAAAATCTAGATGCAAATGGCAATGAAATACCCATGTTGGTTTCTAGAATGAATGTATTTTATGCCACTCTAGTGGGGCTCGTAGTAGGAGCAGTGATATCATCTGTAACAGAATATTATACTGGATTAGGTAAAAAGCCTACTCTTAAAATTGTACAACAATCTTCTACAGGTGCAGGAACAAATATTATTGCTGGTCTTGCGACTGGTATGATATCAACGTTTCCATCGGTATTGTTATTTGCTGGAGCGATCTGGGCCTCTTATGCTTTTGCAGGTTTCTATGGGGTAGCTCTTGCAGCAAGTGCCATGATGGCAACTACAGCAATGCAGTTAGCCATTGATGCATTCGGTCCTATAGCAGACAATGCTGGTGGCATCGCAGAGATGAGCGAACAAGAACCTATTGTGCGAGAACGCACTGATATTCTTGATGCTGTAGGAAATACAACGGCAGCGACAGGTAAAGGATTTGCAATTGCTTCGGCAGCATTGACTTCGCTGGCTTTATTTGCAGCTTACGTCACCTTTACAGGAATAGAAGGAATTAATATTTTTAAGGCACCAGTTCTTGCGATGTTATTTGTAGGAGCAATGGTTCCTGTAGTATTTAGTGCGCTTGCCATGAATGCGGTAGGAAAAGCAGCCATGGAAATGGTGGAAGAAGTCAGACGTCAGTTTAGAGAAATTCCTGGAATTATGGAAGGAACTGGTAAACCTGAATACGATAAGTGTGTAGACATTTCTACAAAGGCTTCTCTGAAGGAAATGATGTTGCCAGGTTTATTGACCATTGGTTTTCCATTGGTAATTGCTTTTGTACCGATGATTTTTGGTATGGATCATCTAGCGATTGCAGAGATGTTAGGTGGATACATGGCTGGAGTTACTGTAAGTGGTGTTCTTTGGGCAATCTTTCAAAACAACGCTGGTGGCGCTTGGGATAATGCTAAGAAATCTTTTGAAGCAGGTGTAGAAATCAATGGGGAGATGACTTACAAAGGTTCTGACGCTCATAAAGCAGCTGTAACTGGGGATACCGTAGGAGATCCATTTAAAGATACTTCTGGTCCATCTATGAATATCTTGATTAAATTGACTTGTTTAATCGGTCTTGTTATAGCTCCTATTTTAGGAGGACATACAGAAGAAGGACAAGCGGGATTATCAACACCTACTCCAGTAGTTCAGCAAGTTGCTGTGAATATTGATGAGGTGACCAATTTAAAAGACGTAAATATTCAAAAATCAGTGGACGAAGCAACTGGTATGGTAACAGCAAAGGTTACTATCAAGAAAAAAGTGAATGGCGCAACAGTGAGCAAGACTCATAATTTAAGTGGTACAAAAGAAGAAGTTGATGCTCAAATCGCAAAAATGGATAAGGAAGTGGGTAACTTCAAATAGAACAACTACTGTTTAAAATTAAAATCCCATTGCGCTATAGGCGCAATGGGATTTTTAATTTTAATAGGGCACAACACCTATCCCTTATCGTCCCTTCTTGCATCTGACGAGTTCTTACGAGAGGAATGCACGACGGTAATTAGAAAGTTTTATGATCTATGCTCCAGAGCTAGAAATTGAGATTTTTCCCTTCTTGAATCCGACGACTTCTCGACCTCTGCTTTGCCGAAAGAGAGGAATGCATAATGCCGTCAGCTAATGGTTGTTCACGGCTTACTAAGAGTAAAAAATGAATTAAAAAAAAACAGAGAAAACCCCTTTAAAACTTGTTTTCAAAGGGATTTAAAATAGTATTAGTACCTAATACTAAAGTGAAAATGCTTTTTTTACTACATCTACATAATCCAACTTCTCCCAAGTAAATAATTCTACTTCACGTTCTACTCTTCCGTTATACGGAGATTCAAACACTAATTTTTCTATTCTTGGCGTTCTACCCATATGACCATAAGCAGCTGTTTCAGAATAAATGGGATTTCTTAATTTCAAGCGAGATTCTATTGCCGCGGGACGCATGTCAAATATTTCAGCAACTTTTCTAGAAATCTCTCCATCGGTAAGATTTACTGTTGCAGTTCCATAAGTATATACGTTGATAGAAGTAGGCTTTACCACACCTATCGCATAAGAAACCTGGACCAATACTTCTGTAGCAAGGCCGGCAGCTACTAAGTTTTTAGCAACATGACGAGATGCATAGGCAGCACTTCTATCTACTTTTGAAGGATCTTTCCCAGAAAAAGCACCACCACCGTGAGCACCTTTACCACCATAAGTATCTACAATAATCTTACGACCTGTTAACCCAGTATCTCCGTGTGGACCGCCGATTACAAATTTACCAGTAGGGTTGATGTGGTATGTAATGTCATCATTAAACAATTTCTGAGCATAATCTGGAAGCAATTTTTTGACACGAGGTATCAAAATCTCTAGAAGGTCTTTTTTGATTTGTGCCAGCATCGCATGGTCATCATCATTAAAATCGTCATGTTGTGTAGAAATAACAATTGCCTCGATGCGCTGGGGTACATTATCATCACTATACTCAATAGTTACCTGTGATTTTGCATCAGGACGCAAATAGGTGATGTCTTTCATCTCCCGACGCAATGCTGCTAATTCAATAAGGATCTTATGAGAAATATCTAACGCCAGGGGCATGTAATTCTCTGTCTCGTTAGTCGCATAACCGAACATCATACCTTGATCTCCAGCACCTTGCTCTTCTTTTGTGGCGCGATCCACTCCTTGATTGATGTCTTGAGATTGCTCGTGTATCAATGAGATCACTCCACAAGAGTCACCAGAAAACTTATAAGCTCCTTTGGTGTAGCCTATTTTATTGATCACGTCGCGAGCAATTTGCGCAGCGTCTATATAGGTGTCAGATTTCACTTCACCTGCAAGTACTACCTGTCCAGTAGTTACAAGGGTTTCACAAGCCACCTTTGATTCGGGATCGAAGGCTAAAAAATTATCTAATAAAGCATCACTGATCTGGTCAGCAACTTTGTCTGGATGTCCTTCACTAACGGACTCTGATGTAAATAAGTAGGGCATTTTATAGTTGCGCTTTCGCGAAAGCGAAACAAAAACAAACTATTTTTTATGATGATCAACCTTTTTAGTTTAGGATCAACTTTTTAAAATCGCTTGAATTGTATAACCTCGCGTGATTAATACTACAAGAAGATAAGGTGGCTGTATTGTTTTGCGCAGTACACGGTTTTAGCGTTTTATGTCTCGAATGTAATCTCGGGACGAGGTCGCAAGCAGCCAAATCTTTCCTCTTTATTGAATTGCAAATGTAATACATGTAAATCTTTAATAATAGCTGCGTTATAGGATTATTAACAACCATCATAATCAGACCTTATTATGGTAATTTATACCGGTTCTTTAAATGATATCCTAAGGAAACAGAAAGCTTATTTAAGACAGGTAGATGATAAAAAAATCGTTAGACAGGTTCTCTACGAGATAGGGAGTTAGATAAAATAATAGCATTATTCAGGAATCGGAGTCCTAATTAGATGTCATAAACACCTATTTTTCGTCTTCTCTTTTACGACATCTAAGGTGAGTAACAAGACTTATGCATCATATCTGTAGGAACAATTATGCCAAAATCAGGGTGAATGAGTAACCAAAAAAAGATTTAACTGTCATAAATTCAAGTAAGTATAAAGAAGTACACCATTACCCTATAAAACAAATAGGATAAAAAGCTCTTAAAAATTTGGAAATAACAAAAAGTTTTCTGAATCTTTACACTCACGTTCATAACCTTATTGAAATTATCAAGAAAGGACGAGGGATCAGACCCATCGACTCCTTAGCAACCCTTTATTTATCTAGACAATAAATAGAGAAGGTGCTAACTTCTGCTCACAGCTTTTGTGAGACTAGATGATGTAAACAAATAGTAGGTTATACTACCACAAGTTTCTTTTTTGATTTTTATTTCCCGATGAATTCGGGGAACTAAATCTGTATTTCTAATTGGTTTTGAGCTTTATATCAGTTTAATAAGGATATGACGCATTTAAACTTGTTCATTTCTCGTTTTATTTTATTGTTCTCAATTTCTATAGCGACGGTTAAGTAAATTGTTCACAGCTTCATAAAACAAAAAAGCAACATCGTTTTCTTTACGCCATCCGATTGTTAAAATGATTCCATTTTTAATTTTTAAAAGAAACTTATTATGTCTCAAAAATTTTCAACAAACGCACTTCATGCAGGTCATGATGTAAAGAACAACGGTGGCACCAGAGCTGTTCCATTGTATCAATCCACTAGTTATGTGTTCCATAACAGCGATCATGCTGCAAATCTTTTTGCACTGGCTGAGCCCGGATACATATACACCAGAATTAACAACCCGACGGTAGATGTGCTCGAGCAACGTCTTGCTGCACTAGAAGGAGGAATAGCCGCAGTGGCAACCGCTTCTGGAACCAGTGCAATTTCTACAACTCTCTTAACGCTTTTACGTGCTGGCGATCATATCGTTGCGAGCAATTCTCTATATGGAGGTACGTTCAATTTGCTGTTGGTGACCTTACCTCGTTTAGGAATTACAACCACATTTGTGAATCCTAATGATAAGGATGCCTTTACAAATGCAATTCAAGAAAATACCCGCGCCATTTTTGTGGAGTCCCTAGGGAATCCAAAACTAGATGTACTCGATCTTAAAAAAATTAGCGCGCAGGCAAAAACAGCTCGTGTTCCTTTGATCGTAGATAATACTGTTGCAACGCCTTATTTATTAAATCCAATAGAGTATGGAGCAAATATCGTGATCCACTCACTTACTAAATACATCAATGGCAATGGGACGGCACTCGGTGGTATTATTATCGATGCAGGAACCTTTGATTGGACCAATGGCAAGTTCCCTGAATTTACAGAACCTAGTGCAGGATATCACGGATTAATCTACAGTGAAGCACTGGAGGCAGCAGCTTTTATTGCTAAAGTACGTATTGAAGGATTACGTGATCTAGGGGGAGCGATTTCTCCATTTAATGCTTGGCAAATTATCCAAGGACTAGAAACATTGCCTTTACGCATGGATAGACATTCTCAAAATGCATTGGAACTAGCTAAATGGTTACAATCTAAAGAAGAAGTAGAATGGGTCAATTATCCTGGTCTAGAAACCAGCGATTACCACGACCTAGCAAAAGAGTATTTGCCTAAAGGGCAAAGCGGAATTGTCACTTTTGGCGTAAAAGGTGGTTATGAAATTGCAAAGAAAGTGGTAGATAGTGCAAAGGTATTTTCATTACTGGCTAACATAGGAGACACCAAATCATTGATCATCCATCCAGCGAGTACGACTCACCAGCAATTAAAAGATGAAGATCAATTGACTACTGGAGTTACTAAAGACTTGATCCGACTGTCTGTAGGTCTGGAAGATCTGACTGATCTGACTGCAGATTTAGAACAGGCTTTTGCTTCAATCGATAAAAAAGTCCTTGCATAGATGGCTCTTAATTTAAAACATATCGACCTTCTAGATTTTAAATTAAAGTCGGGAAAAGTGCAGGATATTAGTGTTTCTTATCAGGTTTTTGGGCGTGCGTTGCATACGGCGCCCATTATTCTGATCAATCATGCGCTTACAGGGAATTCTTCTGTGACCGACTGGTGGGGGGACCTAATAGGCGATAAAAAAGTGATTGATACCTTGCAATTTACAGTTCTCGCGTTTGATATTCCAGGAAATGGTTATGATGGAAACATTGATCATTTGATCTTTAATTATCAAGATTGGACGCTGTTTGATGTAGGTTTCGCTTTCGCGAAAGCGCTACAATCATTAAACATCTCGTTTATAGACCTAGGAATAGGAGGAAGTATAGGCGGTGCCTTATTATGGGAAATGCTAGCGCAACAACCAGAATTATTTGGAACTATCGTGCCTATCGCAGCAGACTGGAAAGCAACCGACTGGATCATAGCTTGTTGTCATATTCAAGAATCCATCCTTGCTACATCGAGCAAACCTGTAGAAGTGGCTAGACAACACGCGATGACTTTTTATAGATCACCGCAAGGATTGCGCTATAAATTTAAAAGGAGTAAAGATCATACAGCTTTTAAGGTGCAAGAATGGTTGGATTTCCATGGTGTCGAATTAAAAAAGCGATTTTCATTACCTGCTTATAGATTATTAAACCAATTGTTATGTACAGCCAATGCTGCCAATCATAGGGATGAAAATATAGTCGCAACTATCGCTCCTTCTCAAACAGCCATTGAGTTAGTTGCTATAGACACGGACGGGTTTTTTGTTGCTGATGAAGATCGCAGGACTTATGGTTTATTAAAAGAAGAAAGAGATGTTAATTATCATGAAATTTCTTCCATCCATGGCCATGATGCCTTCCTAATCGAGCACGATCAGGTAAAGGAAATTCTTTGCGAGGTCCTACAAAACCGACTGTCTAAAACTTCAAAAACCATTTGTAATAATATCAGTTCACTGCAAAGTGCTTAGTGATCTATCCAAAACTTAATAATTTGAAAAACATACACTTATATATATTCGGAGTCGGGAATGTGGGGAGTACCCTGATTGATCAAGTACTCCAGTCGCGTTCCTTTTTTAAACAACAACACGGTATAGACCTACGAATTGTAGGTCTTGCTAATTCAAAACGAGTATTATTGGATCTAGACGGAATTTCAAAGAACTGGAAAGAAAACTTTGGCAATTTATCTGAAGCTCGAGAAGCAGATAGTTTTTATAAGATTTCCAGTCTTTATGATGCGACTAAAATTGCCATAGACGCAACGGCAAGTAAAGAGGTTTCTCAGTACTATCCAGTGCTGCTAGAAAATGATTTTAATATCGTAACTGCTAATAAAATTGCCAATACTTTGTCACAAGAATTCTACGATTTGATCCGGACATTATTAATTACAAAGAACTTAGGCTTTGAATATGAAACTAACGTGGGAGCAGGATTGCCTATTATTCAATCGGTTAAAGACTTGTACAGTAGCGGCGAGCAACTGTTTGCTATAAATGGCGTTTTCTCTGGTTCTTTGAGCTACATTTTTAATCGCTTTAGTGAAGAAGACAAACCTTTTTCAGAGATCGTAATAGAAGCTTTAAAAGAAGGCTATACAGAGCCTGATCCTAGAGAAGATCTTTCTGGGAATGATGTGGCTAGAAAACTGTTGGTCCTTGCTCGTGAGGCAGGTTTAAAACTAGAGTTTGACGATATTCAAATAGAAAATTTAGTTATTCCATCCTTAAGAACAGCCTCTTTAAATCAGTTTTTAGATGAGGTTAAAAGCTTAGATCCTGTTTTACAAAAAAAGAAGGACGCTTTAGAAGAAGGAGAAGTTCTGAGGCATCTAGGCGAGCTGGATGTGGTGAATAGACAACTTAAAGTTTCTTTGAAAGCTGTAAAAAAAGAAAGTCCATCCGGCCAATTAAAAGGCAGCGACGGCTTTTTTGAAATTTATTCAGAAAGCTATGCGACAAATCCTTTAGTGATCAAAGGAGCTGGCGCTGGAAAGGCGGTTACTGCTCGGGGTCTTTTATCAGATATAATAAAAGTGAGTAAGTCTACTAAAGAGGTTTTAGTGGCTCGATAAGTTCAAATAGGAAAGGGAGGTGTATTAGTTTCGTTTTCGCGAAAGCAGAACTATAACCTAAAACTTATTGAGCAATACTGAAAGTGAAGGTAGTATATGAACCTAGCTCAGATGCTACTGAAATTTCTCCACCTAATTTATAAACTAGTTTTTTTACAGTACTAAGACCTATTCCATGTCCCTTTTGGCCGTTACGATCATATGCTCCTACCGTAGAAAAGAGGTCAAAAATAGTTTCTAGTTTATCGTTTGGAATTCCTCTACCATTATCAGATATTTTAAAGATATAATGAGTGGTATCTAAGGAAATACTCAGGTCAATGACGGCCTTTTCCTTATCGTTGTATTTAATACTGTTTCCTATTAAATTTAAAAAGATTTGTTCTAGAGCCACCCGATTGCAGTGCAACGTATGATTAAATTCTGGCAGGTTGATCTCACAATCATGCTTGATATTGATAAGCTCGATGATGTTTTCAAGAAGATCGTTAACATTAAAACTTTTACGGTCGTCCATATCGTAAGAGGAACTTTCATAATGCGCTAGGATGTCAGTGATATAATTACTCAAGGATAGGGAAGACTTTTTAAGATAGCCTAAATATTTTTTCCCATTATCATCAAAAAGTTCTGAATATTTCTTTTTAAGAATATCTGAGGTCAAAATAAGATTTGCTAGGGGCATTTTCATATCGTGGGAAACGGTACCGGCAAAATCTTTTAATAATTCATTATGTTTTTTCAAATGACTTCTAGATTCCTGAAGTTCATTATTAAGTACATGAAGCTTGAGGAGTTCCTGCACTTGCTGTGCTAAATGTTGCAAAGCTTTCTTCTGTTTTTCATCTAGCTTTTTAGGTTGGTCATCGATAACGCATAAGGTTCCTAATGCATGTCCTGATGGGTCTAATATGGGTACTCCAGCATAAAAGATGACTGGGTTTTCTTTATCGAGAACTAAGGGGTTGTCTTTAAACCTAAGGTCACTAGATGCATCAGAGATTTCCATAAGCTCTGTTGGGTTGTGAATAGCATGAGCACAAAAACTGACTTCTCTAGAGGTTTCACAAGCGGCAATTCCTACCTTAGATTTGAACCACTGCCTATTTTCATCAACAAGCGAAATAACAGCATTGCGGGTACCGCATATATAGGAAGCAAGCTCTGTGATGTGGTCATATTGCTGTTCTGGAAGAGAATCTAGAATATGAAGACTTTGTAAAGCATTTAATCTAGCCTTTTCATTTTTAGGATCTTTAGGGGCAATCATTAAGTAAGGGTTGGTTTATAAGCTCTCCACTTCTTATTTAATTAGAAGCATTCTCAAATATAAGGAGAATTATTGCCGCAGTTTTGGGTGACTGCATTGTTTTCGATAAGAGGTCGTTATTAAGGATGTTTGTTATCAAAACATTAAAATTATAAATAGCTCGTTTTGAAATAGAAATTTAAGGATACAAAGAAGCTTTGTGATCTTATTTTTTTAAAGCTTTAATTTCCTCTTTTAACAGCTCTATTTGAACTTGTTGCTCTTGAACAGCTTTTACAAGTATAGGAATTACTTGTCCGTAGTCTACTGCAAGAGATTTTTGATCGTCTTTTCCTTCATCGACTATAGAAGGAATCTGACCCTGAAGCTCCTGAGCCATAAAACCGTATTGAAGTTGGTTTTCTTTATCGTTTATATAATGGTACTGATAGGTGTTTAATGAATTGATCACTTCTAAACCTGGTTGTAATGGTTCAATGTTTTGCTTTTTCCTTCTATCAGAAGTTCTAAAGGCATTTTGAAAATAAAAATTATTCCAAGAATTACCATTTCTTCCTAGATCCTTTACACCGTTCAAAAAAGGAAAATGAGCAAAATCGCTAAACATATAATCTGCAGTGGTTCCTCCTCCACTTCCTATATTTATTCTAAGTCCGCCATCGGGATCATTGTCATTAGTATGTACTCCCTGAGTATACACGCGTCTAAAGTGACGACTAAATATACCTAAATCATAACCTGTTGAATTGGTATTATCAGTAGAGTTTACTGCTGGATAAAACTGATTGTTATCCATTATTAATTTATTAGCTCCAGAAAAGGAGTAGGAAAAGGTTCCATTATTATTAGAAGCGTTGGAATTTAAATTAGTGTTGCTCTGAGTGATTTCAAAGTTGTCTGACCCACGTTGTATTTTAATTCCTTGGCCATTTACAGCTGTAGAGATGTGGAGTAATTGAGTAGCATTATTTTCTCCTATTCCTATATTTCCATTTGTTTTAACTCGCATACGTTCCTGGGTGTTTGTTGCAATGACCAGATCTTGATCATCAAGGGTTCCCAAAAAATCTTCACCGGTGTTGGTTCCTGCAGTAGTACTAGAGTTACCAGTAGTTTTCCAGAAAGATGAAGGATCAACTCCATTGGATGTGTTATTACTTGTCAAGGGTTGCCATATCATTCCGTTCCAATAGTAAAAGCCTTTGCCCGATGCCATATCCGTATTATACACTAAAAGGCTCTCTTCCATGTTTCCTGTAATAGGGGCTTGGGTATTTAAATCTTCTATAGCAACACGCGGTATAAGGATTCCTTTATCTCGCGTGCTGGTAGTAACCTCTAGGATAGCACTTGAAGAGGGATTTGATGTTCCTATGCCTATCTGGGCAAATAGGGTAGTGCTAAAAAGTAAGCTGAGTAAAATGGACTTCATAAGTTTATTTTATCTATTTACGTTTAGAATAAAAGCCGAGATGTGAATGAAAAGTTAAGATTACCATTCCAGACATAGTGTAGAAGAGGAGAAAGTATTAGATTTGGTTATGCTCTCAAGAAAAACGAAATACGGTATTAAAGCACTTGCTTACCTTGCAAAACTGGAAAGCCAGTCTCCTACAGCGATTGCTACTATTGCCGATGCTGAGAATATACCTCATAAATTTCTAGAAGCCATTCTTTTAGAACTGCGTAAGAATAGTATCTTGGGTAGTCGTAAAGGAAAAGGCGGTGGATACTATTTAATGCAAAGCCCAGAAAAAATTAGAATGTCTACTGTTCATCGTATTTTAGAAGGTCCTATTGCTATGCTTCCTTGTGTAAGTCTTAATTTTTATGAAAAATGTGAGGACTGCTTGGATGAAGACGCTTGCTCCGTGAACCGACTTATGGTTCAAGTAAGGGATAATACCCTTGCTATTTTAGAAAATCAAACCTTACAGGATTTGCTCTAAGTTCAAATACTGCCTTAATTTTCATTTTTAACGATCTCTCTTTCGTATTAGGTTGACACTTTAATAAATTTATCCAACGTTTATCGAAGTACTCCGTGCAGGTAAATCAGTACCGGCAAACTCCGTACAAGCAAGGCTGGTATCAGATTATTAATGACTTACCTATTTCTAAAGAGGAACAGTTAAAAACTTTTTCCTAGTGATTTGCTCAAAGATTTTATTGATTCTCTATAGGTTTGACAAGGCCGTTTCTTGCCTATGAAAAAAAAGATTCTGTAAAATATACCTGTCTTTATTAAAGGAACTTCAAAAATGAAGCTATTAAAATAATTTGAGTTACACACTTAGCATCTGTTTTATATCTTTATGATAAATTGGTTTAGCTATTACCATTCTTTCTATTGTTTTATGGAATATGCTCTGTTTGGATTGAGATCGATTAATTCTAAAACAGAATTCGTCAAAGTAGCTTTGCACATGCCATTTACTAACATGTGTAGGTATTGCTCTCAACCAAGATTTTAACTGCATAATTACAACATGTAGTTCTTTAAAATTACTTCCGTTATTACTTAGTTTCTGCTCTATATCATAATTCTTTTTAAGTGGAGCATAACCTCTCCATTTATCGGTAACTATTTTTGCAGAGGGATCTATATGTTCTTCAAATATTGGAGTTAGTGATTTAGCTGAGTAATCATCTATAGACTTCACATAAACTCTTTTGATTTTATGTTCGGCGCTCAGTTCTACCGCTATCACTGCTTTTTTCTTTTTTGAATCGTAACTTCTACCTTGCTTGCCTTGTTCTTTTCCCCCTACGGTAAATTCATCTACATGAACTATTTCGGTTAGAGGATATTTTTGACTGCTTTTCATTGACTTTCTAACTTTCTGCATGAAATACCAAGCGGTACCTTGACGGATATCAAATCGCTTTCCCATTTGAACACTGGAAACACTCTTGGTACTAGTACTCATTTCAAACACAACGCAGAATGCCTTTTGCAAACCAAATTTAACCTTATGAAACAAGGTGTTTGCAGTGGCGCTTTCAACGTGATTGCAACTGTAACAGTGATATCTATAACCAGATTTTTCACAGCCCTTAGTGTGACCACATTTTGTACATGTAAAACCATCCTGCCATTTTATTTTTGCTAAATATGCTTTACAAGCATCATCATCTGGCAGTTCTTTCACAAAACTCAGTATATTTTGACCTTTAAATACTTCCATAACCCGTGTTATTAATGATAACAAGATACGGAAACTATATGACTAACTCAAAAAATAATAATACGATATTATCCTATATGACTTGTAGGGTTTAAATAAAGCTGTATATTCGTGATGTTAAGTTTTAACAAATTGTTTTGGATAGGTCAAATACCGCGAGTTGCTTACAATATTAAGATGGGCTGTTTTCTTATTTTAACATCTCGTGGTTGACCGTTCAAAAAATCCCATCTCCATCCTTTGTGATGGATTTTTTGTTTTTACCCATTTTTCAAAAAGAATCTCCTTTCAACTTCTTTCTGTAATCATAGAATTCCGTTAATCATTTGCTTAACTAGTGAATGATGACGACCTTTGCATCGCTAAAATAATAGCCTTAAAGTTGCTATGGAACAAGATATGATCACCACAGATATATTAATAATAGGTGCTGGACCTACAGGTCTATTTGCCGTTTTTGAAGCTGGATTATTAAAGCTCAAATGCCATTTAATTGATGCACTGGCACAACCAGGCGGACAGTGTTCAGAATTGTATCCCAAAAAGCCTATCTATGATATTCCAGGTTTTCCAGAAGTTCTTGCAGGCGATTTAGTGACCAATTTGATGAAACAAATTGAGCCTTTTCAGCCTGGCTTTACATTAGGGGAGAGAGCAGAAACTATCGATAAACTCGAAGACGGTACTTTTATAGTTACAACGAGTAAAGGAACCAAGCATCATGCAAAAATAGTCGCTATTGCCGGCGGTTTAGGTTCTTTTGAGCCTCGTAAGCCTGCTATAGAAGGAATTGCGAGGTATGAAGACAAAGGTCTTGCTTATATGATCAAGGACCCAGAAGTTTACAGAGATCAAAAAGTGGTTATCGCTGGTGGAGGAGACTCGGCACTAGATTGGTCGATTTTCCTTGCTGATGTAGCCTCTGAGGTAACACTGGTGCACAGAAGGGAAGAATTTCGTGGGGCACTAGATAGTGTGGAGAAAGTTCAAAATCTTGTAGATGAAAATAAAATAAGGTTGGTCACACCAGCTGAAATTTTAGACATTAAAGGAGAAGATAAAGTACAATCGGTTTTACTACAACATAATGACGAAGCTAAGCGTATGGAAATCATCGAGTGTGATGCTTTTATACCCTTATTTGGTCTAGCACCTAAGTTAGGTCCCATTGGAAATTGGGGGCTAGAAATAGAAAAAAACGCGATCAAAGTAGATAACACCTTGGATTATCAAACTAATGTTCCTGGAATTTATGCCATAGGAGATGTTAATACGTATCCAGGTAAATTAAAATTGATTCTTTGTGGTTTTCATGAAGCAACTCTGATGTGTCAAAGTGCTTACCAACGCATTTTCCCAGAAAAGCGTTATGTCATGAAATATACAACTGTAGGAGGTATAGACGGTTTTGACGGATCTCGCAAAGAGGCAGAAAAAGCAGTGGTTAAGAAAATAGGAAATCATTAATGTCTGATGTAAATATCACTATCATTGATAGAGAAGGAGTAGCGCACCAAGTTCTCGCTCCTACCGACATGAACATGAACCTGATGGAAGTCTGTAAAGCTTACGACCTCCCAGTACAAGCGGTTTGTGGCGGTATGGCTATGTGTGCTACATGTCAATGCTATATCATAAGTGATCATGACTTAGGCAAACGTAATGATGATGAACAAGCCATGCTATGGGAAGCAGAAAATGTAAAAGACAACTCTCGTTTAGGATGTCAAGTTCCCATTACCGAAGATCTCGAAGGTTTAATTGTTGAACTGGCTCCAGAGGATTAAATGCTACCCCTTACTTCCCAATGACTTCTTTAGCCTAATCATAGCAGTGCCACAGGAGCCAGATGAGGTTCATTTAGAACTCTTTTTATGGCTCTTTATCGATTTATTTTCATCTCTTTAGAAGGAACTTTTCTTTCCTTGTAGTTTCGGTTGTATAATGAATAAGTGTTTCGGTATTTTTATGATGCTCGCTTTCGCGAAAGCGGTAACCGCACAAACCCCTCAGAATTTCCTAATGTATCCACGATAGATGTTTCCTTACTGTATGGAAGTATCTTAGAACACAATCCAGATATCGCCCATTTAATTACCGATCATCCTACGGGAATCTTGTGGAGTTATAACCGTAAAATATTTGGAGAAGAGGAGTGGCAATCCAGGTATGGTTTCCCCGTCTGGGGTTTTAGTGCTGCTTGTCAAGACATGAAAACTTACGAGTTAGGGGAAGCTTATAGTGCCTATGCGCACTATAATTTTCATTTTTTCAAACGCCATTTGCAGTGGAGGAAAGGACAAGGTCCAGCTTATATGACAAAACCTTTTGATGCTATTGAAAACTCTCGTAATAATGCTTACAGAACCAGAATAACGAGTACTACCTATTTAAATGCCGTTTATAGAAAAGAAAATATTATGGCAGGATTAGGTTTTCACGCGGGTGTTACCATTATTCACTATTCCAATGCAAATGTCAGAGCACCTAATAATTCTACCAATACTTGGTTTTTTCAAGCCGGACTTAATTATACGTTGAATCCTGATGCTATTCCTGAATTTAAAACCAGGAATAAACGTTCGTATTCAGAACCGATCAGCTATAATTTTGTTGTAAGAATGGGGCTTAATGAAAGTGATTATCGCGGTAGTGGACAGTTTCCTTTTTACAATTTTTCATCGAGGAACGGCGGCATGGCATATGGATGTAAAACAACACATCACCGGAACCATTTCTGGTTACGGTGATGTGTTTTTAAAGGAACGTCCTACAAACGTGAATGTTCAAGAAACAGGTCAAGGTAGGTTGATTATTCCTCAATAATTATTTTAATACGATAGGAAGCTCGGTTCTGAATTTCCCCCATCCAGTTTTTAAATGAACGACCTTGTCATTATTAGGAGAGTAAAGCGCGATACTTAAATTTTCAATACTTTCCTCACTCATCGTAACAGGAACGCTTACAGTTACTAGGTCCATTTCTGGTTTATGAGAATAATTTCCCCATCCATCGTTTTCTGAATTGATGTGAAAGGTCCATTCTTTTTCAGTAGGGGTTACTACTACAGAATAACGTCCTGCTTTTACTAGTTTTCTACCTATCATGGCATCTTGCATCAAGAGTAATTCAGTACTTTCATTAGCACCTAATCTCCAGGATTTACCATAAACGGTAATGCCGTCTTCCTTTTTGTCTTCTGTTGTGAAAATGTTGCGACCTTTTAAAGAAGGGCGACTGTAAAGAACTCTAATTTTAGGTTCCATTGCCATTTTTGCTTCTTCAGTTTTTGCAAACTGTCTTTTTGGTGCTTGTGCTGGAAAGAAAGCGGCATCCATTGGACTGTTATTTGTTTTGTCAAAATCTTGAGCAAAAAGTGATGAGGTAGATAGAATTACGGCTAGTAATAAAATATATTTTTTCATGATGATGTTTTTTATAAATGTTAAAAATAAAGACAACCTATAAGTAACGGGTCACTTTAACAAATCTATAAGAGTTGAGTTCTACTGGAATTGAGTGCTGTACAACATCAAACCACTAGGCGGAGCGATGTGTGAAAGGTGAATTTTAAGACTGCCATCTAGCGTTTCTTTAAATTCTTCAAGAGTGAATTTGTGCATTCCCAAATCAAATAACATCCCCATCATTAAACGCACTTGATGGCGTTTAAAACCTGCTCCTTTTACTCTGAAAACAAAACTTTGTTCTGGAAAGAAACTCGCAGTGAAAAGTTCATTTTTTTCTATCAGAGCGCTTTCTATAGTCACTTTAGTTTCTGTGGTGTCAGAAGGTTTATAGGTGTAGGACCAAAAATCGTGGGTGCCTTCAAAAAGTCTTGCTGCTTCTTTCATTAATGATAAATCAAGAGGTGCTTTCATATACACCATCATAGAAGCACAAAAAGGATGGAATTTCTCTCCATGAGAAAAGAGATAGATGTATTCCTTGATTTTAGGCGCTTGTATCACGTTAAAATCCTTGTTGGTTTTCTCGATTTCTAAAGCTCTAATATCACTTGGTAGATTTTGATTGAAGTCTATCAAGAATTGATTGATTTCTAATTCTTCAGAATCATCTAGAAATAGTTCGATCCAAGTCTCGTTCACAGAAACCTTAGCGTCTGTTCTACCAGCAGCAAGTACTTTAAAGTTGTAATGGTCAAATACATACCTTAAGGTTCTTAAGACCATGCGTTCTACGGTTGGTATGTTATTAGGTTGTTTTTGCCAGCCATGAAATCTAAATCCTAGGTACTGCAACTTGATCAGAAAAAACTGACGGTTATTTTGAGCAAAGGGTCCTGGGTTCATAAATCTAAAAAATCATCTGGATCGAAAGGAATATCATCATCATCATCATCATCGGGATCGTCATAATTTACACCGGGCGGGTTAAAAAGTCCCCAGCGATCTATTTTATAGTTTTCTGGATCAAAGGACTTTACCCATTCTGCAAAGAGAACCCTGAATCCCTCCATTTCTATACGCAGTAAATCTAGGTATTCTATGTCTTTGAAACCGGCTAATTGCAATCCAGAAGCATCCGTTAGGATTTCTCTTGCGGCTTTTCTTATAACCGCTGCATTTTCCATGCGTATATCGTAGAGATTTACACTTTCAGCACCAGCAATTTTTGCAGGAATCATTAAGGCGTTCGAAATCATAGACTCTTTATTGTACTTAAATAATTGCTGTAGGAATTCTTGATCTTCTACCTCTTCTTCAAGGACTTCTAGATCTTCAGTTTCAGCACCTTTTAGTAAACTTCTTACAAGAGTAGAAATTTCTTGAGCCTTTATATAAACAGGAAGTTTTTCATGTCTTGTTATATCATAGTCATCATCGTCAAACATTGCGTTAAGTTTAAAAGTAAAAATAATCATTTCTTACACCATTCCACTCTGCATAGAACTGGTCTAGAAAACCTAGCATATAATCATGACGTTGTTGAGCGACCCTTTTCCCAGTTTCGGTATTCATCAGGTCTTTTAAAAGCAACAACTTTTCATAGAAATGATTGATAGTAGGAGCGGTACTCTTTTTATATTCTTCTTTAGTCATGCGGAGATCTGGAGCGATACTGGGGTCGTAAATAGACCTGTTTTTAAATCCGCCATAATTAAAGGTACGAGCAATTCCTATAGCGCCTATCGCGTCAAGACGATCTGCATCTTGAACGATGTCTAATTCTTTACTCGTAAATTCTTTACTCTGTTGCCCACCTTTGTAAGAGATGTATTTGATAATATTTTCTACATGTGCAATAATATCTTCTGGTAATTCTAGCGTTTCTAGAAATTCTCTCGCTACTTGTGGCCCAACCGTTTCATCTCCGTCGTGAAATTTGGAGTCGGCTATGTCGTGCAATAGGGCCCCTAATTCTACTACTGCGGTAGTACAATCTTCTCCTTGTGCAATTAGCTTTGCATTTTTCCACACCCGTTCTATATGGAACCAGTCGTGTCCACCTTCGGCATTTTGTAATTGCGTTTTTACAAATTGTATGGTTTTTTCTATTACTTGTTGTTGAGTCATTGTTGGTTTTTGATTCGCTTTCTTTATTGTTTCGCTTTCGCCCAGAGCGGCCTTAGGATAAACTTCTATTCTAAAAAGGAGAATAGGAAGCAAGACAAAAGAAATTGATGCCGCACTCGTTAGCATTGAGTTTATCTCAATGTTTCGGTACGAAAGCAAAATTATTAAAAAGCCCTTTATCATCACTTAAATTTGCGATCTAAATTTGATTTACACAGCTTTTTAACCATGACAGAACAATAAAGAGAGACGCTGGAGCGACTGACTGATTTTTGCAAGGCCCTAGACTTTTTAATCCATTCTGATGTAACAGGATCTGTAAATATTACTGCGCCTAATCCTAGACGTAATAAGGAATTCATGAGTGTTTTGAGAGGTCAGCTGTCGGTTCCCATAGGGATTTCTCAACCGGTATGGTTGTTAGAGTTGGCCAGTGTGGTGATCAAAACAGAGACAGAATTATTACTCAAGAGCAGGTATGTGTATCCGCAGCGATTGCTGGATACTGGTTTTAAGTTTGAGTATGAATCGGTTGAGGATTGTTTGAAGGAGTTAGTCTAAAGCATCTTTTCTTTTATAATCGACGTAAAAATCTTCCACGATATCAAATTCAGCATCCTTAGAAGGTAACTTTATTTTTTGAATTTTTGAACTAGGTGTGATCCACGTCTTTTCTCCATCGATAAGTACTTGAATAGGCATTTCAAAACCGTCTACCACGTCTGCCCATCGGTATTGCATAGTCTTCCTATTGATGGAATACTCTAATTTAGGAATACGTATATCGCGTAAATATTGATCAAATACTGGATCGAGATCGATTTCCATTTGACCAGAAATATAGTTTTCTATTTGAGCGGTGGTTACTGTTTCATGATAGAACTCTTTATTGAGACCGCGCAGGATCTGTCTCCATTTTTCGTCATCATTTGCGATCTGTCTTAGCGTATGCAAGAGGTTAGATCCTTTGTAATACATATCTCCAGAACCTTCATGATTCACACCATAATCACCTATAATAGGTCGGTCGTTTTTAATAGTACGTCTTGTACCGATCACATATTCTGAGCTGGCTTTTTTACCGTAATAATAGTCCAAGAAAAGACTTTCTGAATAAGCAGTAAAACTCTCATGGATCCACATGTCTGCAATATCCTTGTTGGTAATATTGTTTGCAAACCATTCATGACCCGATTCATGGATGATGATAAAGTCAAATTTCATTCCCCAGCCACTTCCTGAAAGATCGCTACCTAGATAACCTTTTACATATTTATTACCATAGGTAATAGAGCTTTGATGTTCCATTCCTAAATAGGGGACTTCGACTAATTTATAACTGTCTTCATAAAAAGGATAAGGACCGAACCAGTGTTCAAAAGCCTTCATCATTTTAGGCGCATCTTTGAAATGTGTTTTGGCTTTTTCTAGGTTATCGCGCAGTACGTAATAATCCATGTCCAGAGCACCTTTTTCTCCTTTGTAGACTTCAGAGAAATTCACATAATCTCCTATATTGATATTGACTCCATAATTATTGATAGGGTTTTTTACTTCCCAAGTGTAAGTCGAGCTGCCATCTGCTTGTATTGCTGTATCGATTAAGCGACCGTTAGAAATGTTCATTAAGCCTGCTGGCACGTTAATAGACATGGTCATTCCATCTACCTCTTGGTACATATGGTCTTTATTGGGCCACCATACACTAGCGCCTAGGCCTTGATTAGAAGTGGCAATAAAATGTTTACCATTAGCGTCTTTTTTCCAAGAAAAACCTCCATCCCAAGGAGCATTTCTAGCCTCTCGCGGATTTCCTTCAAAAGTTATTTTAACAGTGTTGGTAACGCCTACCATTTGTTGATCTACTAATTGAATAAAATGCGCATTGCCTTCCTGACGTACCTCAAGTTCTTTGTTGTTTTGAGTAACGCTAAGAATACGCATAGGTTCTTGAAGGTCTATTTGCATGACTTGATAGGGTGCTAACACTTCATAAGTAATGGTATTAGATCCTTTAATGAATTTATCTTCTGGTATCACCCTTACCTCTAAATCATAATATTTCAAATCCCACCAAGCACGCTCTGGCGTAATGGAACCACGTAAAGAATCCTGTCTGGTAAATTGCTTTTTATTGGTGAGTAACTGACCTTGGCTTGTCTGAGAAAAACTTATTATTGTCAATACTATTAAAATATATTTCATGTGCTATCTTTTGATTTATGGAAATGGATAAAAATATATCTAAGTCTTCAAAAAAACAAACTTTGATTAACGGAATGCTTTTTCAGGTATTTTAATTTTGACAATTTTAAAAAACCTATTATTGATATTAGTTGATCTGTAAGTTCAACAACACAGGAATTCCCTACTTTTCCAGTTGCACTTTTACTTCCACCTTTTCCACCACCCATACCGCCGCCGCCTAAAACAAGCATTAGCGATAATGTTAAGAATGAGAATAAATTTTTAATCTATAGTATTTTCGTAAGCTTTATATTTAAGTTCTCAAATCTAAATCTAAAAAATAAGTTAAAAAAAACATTGATAATGGGCAGCAGACTTCTCATTTTATCGATATTCACATATTTTCACTTTTTCTGTATCTAAGGAGTAGAATAAAACCTAACCTTTGGAAAAGCTATTTTCATAATTTGCATATCGCTGGCGGAATGAATTCCGCCCCTGGGAATTTATTGTGTCGCCTGCGGCGTTCCTTTTATTTAGCGGAATGAATTCCGCCCCTTGGAATCTATTTTGTCGCCTGCGGCGTTCCTTTTATTTAGCGGAATGAATTCCGCCCCTGGGAATTTATTTTGTCGCCTGCGGCGTTCCTTTTATTTAGCGGAATGAATTCCGCCCCTGGGAATCTATTTTGTCGCCTGCGGCGTTCCTTTTATTTAGCGGAATGAATTCCGCCCCTGGGAATCTATTGTGTCGCCTGCGGCGTTCCTTTTATTTAGCAGAATGAATTCCGCCCCTGGGAATTTATTGTGTCGCTTGCGGCGTTCCTTTTATTTAGCGGAATGAATTCCGCCCCTTGGAATTTATTGTGTCGCCTGCGGCGTTCCTTTTATTTAGCAGAATGAATTCCGCCCCTGGGAATTTATTTTGTCGCCTGCGGCGTTCCTTTTATTTAGCGGAATGAATTCCGCTTTTTTCTTGCGAGATAATTGGAGAATTCCGCTTTTTCTTTCTAGAGAATATTAGAATTTCGATTTTTCTTAACTCTTAACTCTTAACTCTTAACTCGCCTTGCGATAAGCCTCAGTTATCGTTTTCTGCGCTTTTTTATTTTGTGGCGTAAAACGTTTTTCATAGCCATGCCATTTGCTATTTTCGGCATGATGTTTCCAGATAAAGCCACCAGCCATCCAGTCTTCCTGCCACATATTTTCATAAAGCTGTTGAAAAAGTATGTGCTGTGCTTCTTCATTTACTTCATGTTCTTCTTGTGCATTTTTCCAGGGTTCTTTGCCAGCAAAGTCGGCACTTATATAACCGTATTCTGAAAAAAGGATTTTTTTATCGAACTTTTCTGAAATCCCTTTCATTTCATTTTTCCACTTTTGCCAGTTCTTTGTTACCGTAGTAGCATCTGGAGTTTTTTCTTCACTCAAAGGGAAATAGGCATCTACCCCTATAAAATCCAGTTCGTTCCAAAACGATACATGTTTATAACTATCCCAGTTACCGGCATAGGTTAGTTTTCCAGTATAAATCTCGCGTATGTTTTTGATAAGTTGTTGCCAGTAGGCGGGTCGTTCTTTTACAAAGGAATCTAATTCTGTACCTATACAAAACATGCCTATTTTTTCATTTGCAGCAATATGGACAAATCTCATGATGTAGGCCGTATAACTATCTTCTAGAGTTTTCCAAGCTTCTTCTGTTTTTAGTTTGATATGGCCCGTATAATCTCCACGCCCTATCCATATTTGTGGTTTGAGCAATACATCAATTCCTTGATCTTTCATTAATTGAATGGTAACCGCTACTCCTTTAGGTTTCTCGCCCCACCAGCCTCTTTTTTCTTCATAATTAATTTGTGGCTGATCCAGACTATGCATCCACGCATAGGGAATTATAGCAGCGTAGTTGGCATTATAGTTTTTTATAGGAGTTATTGCCTTATGATCAATAGAATCACGTGTGGCTACTAGTGTAATGCCATTGATTTTTGAAGCACCGGTAGCCTGAGCTGTGGTTTGATGCTGCGCTAGATCCTTGCTTTGTGAATTGCAGGAGGCAATTGCTATAGTTAGAAGTAAGAAAAGTTTTTTTTTCATGGAAATTATGAGTTTAATTCAGTTACGTGAATTTTTAAGCATTCGGTTTTTTGATCTATGTTCATTTTGCCTTCTGCCACCTTAATCGTAAAGGCATATTTTTCATTTTCTGTAATAGTTAAGTCTAAACGATTAGTGCGTAGAATAAACATCATCAACATAAATCCTATTCTTTTATTACCATCTATAAACGGTTGGTTGATTAAAAGGCTTTCCATGATTGCAGCCGCTTTGTGAATAGCAGTAGGATAAAGATCAATACCATCAAATAATGAAAATGGTCTATGCAAAGCAGATTCTAGAGCACCTCGATCTATTATCCCTTCTCCACCACCATAAATTTGAAGTGCTTTAGGATGAAATGCAACTGCCAATTTTAATTCTATCATTGGGCTAATCTTCTAAGAAGTCCATCATTATCCTTCATGATTTTATCCATGATATCATGCATTTCTTTTTCAGTCGTTTGTGGCTCTACTGTGTCCAATAATCTAATTACTTTTGACAATATATTGTCATCGTTTATATGGGAAACTTTATTATGTATTTGTTCTTTTAATTCTTGCGTATTCCCAATTCTTACCTTTTATAAAATTAATCAAATTTGACCGATTTTATTTTTTTAACTGAATACTATGAGTCGAGCAAGATTCTTGCCAGCTTATGTGTGAGGTTAAGTTGTTTGTATTGATCTCGCTTTCGCCCTGAGCTCCCTCAGGATAAACTTCTATTTTCAGAAATGAAAACAGAAAGCAAAGCATAAGAAGTTTATGCCGCAGTTGTATACTTTGATTTTACTTGTGCTGCTTATCGAAGCATCGAAGTGTTGTGGCAGGAAACTGTAACCTAAATAACACTCCATCTTTATAAAAATATGATCTCGATTACCCATAAATGTATAACTTACACTTTTTAAAGAGCTGAAAACTATATTTAGGGAACAAAGAGTCACTTCAAGGGAAGTTTCTACCTGTCTATATCTTTAATAAATCAGTTGATTTGTTATTTAATAACTCACCTACTCATGGACCACATAGTCATTATAGGAAATGGTATCGCTGGAGTTACCGCAGCGCGTCATATTAGGAAAAATTCTGATCATCGCATCACTATCATTTCTGGTGAGGCGGATTATTTTTTCTCTCGTACAGCGCTCATGTATGTTTATATGGGGCATATGAAATTTGAACACACGCAACCTTATGAAAATTGGTTTTGGAAAAAAAACCGAATAGAATTAAAAACCGCTTGGGTGGAAAAGGTCTCTGGTGCTGATAAAACCATCCTCTTCACTACAGGAGAAACTATGAGTTTTGACAAGTTGATTATAGCTACGGGTAGTGTTCCTAATAGATTTGGCTGGCCAGGTCAAGATCTCCAAGGGGTTCAAGGTTTATACCACAAACAAGATCTGGAACAACTAGAGAAAAATGCTCCTGACAATGAGACCTGTAAACATGCCGTAATCGTAGGCGGCGGACTTATAGGAATTGAAATGGTCGAGATGTTGCACTCGCGCCATATTCCAGTTACTTTTTTAGTTCGAGAAGATAGCTTTTGGAATGCAGTATTACCAGCTGGAGAAAGTGCGATGGTCAATGAAGAAATTATGGCAAATGGCATTGATTTGCGCTTAGGGGCTAATCTGGAAGAAATCATCGATGATGGTAACGGAAATTGCAAAGCAATCAAAATAAAAGAAACGGGAGAGGTAATAGCATGCGATGTGGTAGGGCTTACCGCTGGAGTAAGTCCTAATGTGAACTTTTTAAAAGATTCCGATATAGAAGTAGGTCGCGGTGTAAAAGTAAATAGACTTCTAGAAACTAGTGTAAAAGATATTTATGCGATAGGTGATTGTGCAGAACAGCGAGAGGCAATAGGCAGGAGAAGACCTATAGAAGCTGTATGGTATACAGGACGTATGATGGGAGAGGCTATCGCTCAAACTATTTGTGGGAACCCTATGGAATACAATCCGGGTCACTGGTTTAACAGTGCTAAATTCATGGACGTAGAATACCAGACTTATGGATGGGTAAGTGGAGAGCTTCAGCCAGATTTTGAAGAGCAATTTCACTGGAGACACGATGAAGAAATGATATGTGTCACCATTGCTTATCATAAAGAGACAGATGTGTTTTTAGGCATCAATACCTTCGGAATCAGAATGCGACATGAGATATTTGATCGCTGGCTTACGGAGGGTCGCAAAGTAGATGAGGTAATGACCTATTTAAAGGATGCGAACTTTGATCCAGAATTTTACAAGCTACATGAAAATGCCATAGTTGATCATTACAATCAACAAAGAGGAAAACAAATCAAGCCATTTAAAAAAAGCTGGAAACGCATTTTTGCTTAAACAAAACCTAACAAATTACGCTTTATGAAAGCCATACAACATATAGGCATAGCCATTTTTTTAGTGGGTTTTGGAATTTTTATCAGCCTTCCTTTTTTAGGCCACTTTAAACTCGATCAAAAAAGTTTTGATCAGATAATGGTCAATCAAGGAATAAAAAGCGAGATTTTTATTCAGGATCTACAAACCGAAATAGTAGGTAAAGATTTTTCTGGTATCACGCCTTTAGCCTCTATAGTGGCAGAAGTTACTGAAAATGCCAATGCCATCCATACGGAGAATAAGGAATGGGATAAAAAAGTATATGCCAGTGATGATGATCTAGCAACATCCATAAGAAAGGAATCTGGTTACGGCTTTATTCCAGAAAATAAAGGCTTGATGTGGTTCCTCACATTTGGACTTGGTATTTTAGGTGCGCTGATGTTTATTTTACCACAAGTGATTACTTTAGGTAGAAAAGGAATTAAAAACAATGGTATTTATCATCAAAGTTCGACCAATAGAGGCTGGATCGCATGGCTTGTTTTTATCTTCTTAGTTAGTTTTTACTTAGTTCTCTATTTTCAATCAGAATATACGGTAAACTGGACCTATCTAGTAGATCCTATAAGTAAAAGTTTGAGCGGTAATCTGGCAAGTCATTGGTTTGTATATGGTTTTATGTATTGTACGGTAATGACAGTTATGGCCATTAGAATGTATGTCAAATACCGTTACAATAAGTACCAAGTTTTGAGAACTACCTCAGTGTTGTTCTTTCAAATCGTTTTTGCGTTTCTCATTCCTGAAATCATGGTACGATTACAATTATCTTATTCTAAAGGCTATGATTTTAAAAATGCCTTCCCTTTAGATTACGATTTCTTTTTTAGCTGGAATCTGTCAGAGTTGATTTCTAGTGGAGGATTAGGTCTATTTATTCTGGTATGGGGAATTATATTGACCGTGGTGATTGTTCCAGTAATGGTCTATTTCTTTGGAAAAAGATGGTATTGTTCGTGGGTTTGTGGATGTGGTGGACTGGCCGAAACCTTAGGAGATCCCTACCGTCAGCATTCCAGTAAATCGCTGTTCTCTTGGAAAGTAGAACGCTGGTTGGTTCATGGCGTACTCGTTTTTGCTGTGGTCATGACTGGTTTTACATTGTATGGTTTTTTTACAGAGGCGAGCGCAGTCCTAGGTATTAAGGTACAAAGTATTATGAATGTGTACAGCTTTTTGATAGGGGCTATTTTTGCAGGAGTTATAGGTACTGGATTCTATCCTATTTTTGGGAATCGAGTTTGGTGTCGTTTTGGTTGCCCACTGGCAGCTTATCTCGGATTTGTGCAACGCTTTAAATCACGTTTTAGAATCACAACTAATGGTGGTCAGTGCATTTCTTGTGGAAATTGTTCTACTTATTGTGAAATGGGAATAGACGTAAGAGCTTATGCTCAAAAAGGGGAAAACATCGTACGTTCCAGCTGTGTAGGTTGTGGTATTTGCAGTGCGGTGTGCCCGCGTGGCGTATTAAAGTTGGAGAACGGTCCAGAAGATGGACGTATCAACCCTACAGAAATATTGTTAGGAAATGATGTGGACTTAATGACCTTATTAAATAAAGATAAATAAATGGAAGGCTTTTCTCTTTCTTTTCTTTTTTTAAGGAAAGGAAGTTTATCTTGATGCAGCTCAGGGCGAAAGCGAGCCAAATATCAGTTCCTAATCATGCCTTGAGTTCTTGATCATAAATAAAAATACAGCCGAATTAATTTTAACAGCAGACACCTTACCCGAACAGGAAGGTTTATAGTGATTTAATATCGCAAACCAATTAAAACGTCACTTTAGATCTTTTAGAAAGCGTTTCTAAAATCTGTTTGGCATGTATGCGGCTGTTCTCAATGAACCATTTATGGGTTTCTTCACCACCACAAATAACCCCGGCTAGAAATATGCCTTTCACGTTAGTTTCCATGGAGTCTTCGTTGTAGGATGGAATCTGTTTTTTGCCCACGAGCTTTATCCCCATAGCTTTTAAAAATGTAAAATTAGGACGGTAACCAGTTAAAGCTACGACAAAGTCATTAGGGATAGAAATATCTTTACCCTCTTCATTGATGACTATTTTGTCTTTTGATATTTCTTTAATCTCACTGTTATAGTAGGCCTTAATCGAACCTTCTTTAATACGATTTTCTATATCTGGCTTTACCCAATACTTGACACGATCCCCTATTGCTTCTCCTCGTATGATCATAGAAACCTCACCGCCTTTGCGGTAAATTTCTAACGCGGCGTCCACTGCGCTATTACTAGCCCCTACAATAGCAACTTTCTGAAAGGCATATAAATGTGCATCATTGTAATAATGAGTTACTTTAGAAAGGTCTTCACCCTTAACATCCATCTTATTAGGAATGTCATAGAATCCAGTAGCGACTACGATGTTTTTTGTTTTGTAACTACCTCTATCAGTAGTGACTTTAAAGTTATTCACTTTATCTACGGCAATTACTGTTTCAAACAGCTTTATATTCAGGTCGTTTGAAACTGCTATACGCCTATAGTATTCTAAAGCTTCTTGTTTGCTAGGTTTTGCTTCTTTAGAAATAAAAGGTATATCATCCAGTTCTAATTTCTCACTGGTAGAGAAAAATTTCATGTTCGATGGGTAGTTGTAAAGCGAGTTAACTATAGGTCCTTTTTCAATAATTAGGTAGGATAGGTTATTCTTTTTTGCTTCTAGAGCACAATTAATACCTATAGGTCCTGCACCTATAATAAGAACATCCATTAGTTTTTCATTTTCCATAGCATTCAAAGGTACTTACCCAAGGGAGAAAGGATCTTAAGAAAATATTATTTTTTATGTCGTAACGCTGCTTTTCTCATCGACATTCCATCAATAATACTAAAAAGCTCTTGCGGTTCAAAGAAATCTGTTCTTTCTTCTTTAAGGTTTCCATCTAAGCCTATCAGGACAACTTTAAAGTGGTGGCTCTTTCCCATAAACTGGTCAAACAGAGTAAAGGTAGACTTCCATTCTTTGGTTGTCTCCGTAGTAAAATCCTCAAGTCTCCAGTTATTGAGCAGGACTTGGTAAATAATCAATTTACGATCCATACAAGCTGCTGCTTCATTAGTGAGCGCAGTTATTTGTTTTTGAAACAAAGGGTTAGAAAGGCCATCACTTAAAACAATGGCAATTCTATTGTTCCATTGGTGTTTTTGAAGGGTTTGGGAAACTGTTATAAACGAAGTCATAAAGAGAAGTAGGGTGCTTATAAATTTCATGTTCCAAAATAATCAAATAAGCGCATCATTCAACTTAATAATAGAAGCTTAACAAATAATTTTCAGTGTAGTTGGTACTTTTTAAAGCATAAAAAAATCGTCTTATGGAGATCAACGGACTTCCATAAGACGATTTATAATTAATTATTTTAAGTTAAGCTACCACCTTTACTTTTCTGTTCAGAATCAGGTTAAGGTATTGATTCACTTTCTTTTTAAGTTCATTTCTAGGACATATAAAGTCTAGGAAGCCTTTTTCAAGAAGGAATTCTGCTGTTTGGAATCCTTCTGGAAGTTCTTTTCCTGTGGTATCTCTAACCACACGAGGTCCCGCAAAGGCAATTAAAGCTCCAGGTTCTCCTATATTAATATCTCCCAACATAGCAAATGAGGCAGTTGTCCCACCGGTAGTAGGGTCTGTGCATAAAGAGACATAAGGAATTCCTGCATCGCTTAATTGAGCAAGTTTAGCACTTGTTTTTGCCAGCTGCATTAATGATAGTGCCGCTTCCATCATACGCGCACCACCAGACTTAGAAATGATCATAAATGGAATGTTGTTCTTAAGGGAATAGTCTGCTGCTCGAGCAATTTTTTCTCCTACAACACTACCCATAGAACCACCTATAAATGCAAAGTCCATACAAGCTATTACAAGATCATTACCATCAGATTTACCTACTGCTGTGCGCACGGCGTCCTTAAGTCCTGTTTTCTTTTGAGCTGCCTCTATACGATCTGTGTATTTCTTAGTGTCCTCAAAATCTAAAGGATCTTTAGAAACAATATTAGGATTGAGCTCTTTGTATTTATTGTCGTCAAACAAGATTTCAAAGTACTCATTACTTCCTATCCTTACGTGATACCCATCTTCTGGGCTCACATAAAAATTATTTTTAAGTTGATCGGTATCTACTATCTTTCCAGTAGGCGATTTGTACCACAATCCCTTAGGTGTGTCTTTCTTTGCCTCTGTAGGTGTAGTAATTCCTTTTTTGTCTCTTTTAAACCAAGCCATATATTTTTCCGTAAAAAAGTATTTAAATCCTTTAGGATTCAGATACTAGGGTTTATTTATAACGTATTGATGTTATTTAGATCTTCAAAAGCTTGCTTTAATCGAGCTTTAAAAGACTCTTCTCCTACACGCAACCATTTACGTGGATCGTAATATTTTTTATTAGGTGAATCGGCACCAGATGAGTTTCCTATTTGGGAACTTAAGAAGTCATCGTTACGGTCCATGTATTTTTTAATACCATCTGCAAATGCCCATTGCAGGTCTGTATCGATGTTCATTTTTATAACTCCATAACCTATGGCTTCTCTTATTTCTTCTAGTGTAGAACCAGAACCACCGTGGAATACAAAATCGATGTGATTATGCGCTACGTTGTATTTTTTAGAGATGTATTCTTGAGAGTTTTTAAGAATTTTAGGAGTCAATTTTACATTACCAGGCTTATAAACACCGTGAACGTTACCAAATGCTGCTGCAATAGTGAATTTATCACTCACCTTTTTAAGCTCTTCATAGGCATAAGCCACTTCTTCTGGTTGGGTGTACAGCTTGGACTCATCTACATCACTATTATCTACACCATCTTCTTCTCCACCTGTAATACCTAACTCTATTTCTAAAGTCATGTCCATTTTAGACATTCTTTCTAAGTAACGTTTACAGATCTCTATATTTTCTTCTAATGGCTCTTCACTAAGATCGATCATGTGTGAAGAGTATAAACTTTTCCCGCTTTCGCGAAAGCGTGCTTCACTAGCATCTAATAAACCATCGATCCATGGGAGTAAGCTTTTTGCACAGTGGTCGGTATGTAAGATAACGCTTGCACCATATGCTTCAGCAAGTCGGTGTACATGCTCTGCACCAGCGATACCACCTAAAATAGCGGCTCTTTGGTTGTCATTTTTCAATCCTTTTCCAGCATTGAAAACAGAGCCTCCATTGGAATATTGAATAATTACTGGAGAGTTTAACTCTGCAGCAGTTTCCATAACAGCGTTCACGGTATTAGAACCTACGACATTTACTGCAGGAAGTGCATAGCCGTTTTCTTTTGCGTGATTGAATATTTCTTGAACTTGGTCGCCAGTGGCAACTCCTGGTTTAATTTTATGACTCATATTTCTGTGTATTGAATAGCAAAAATAAGCAAAAATAAACGCCTTTGTTACGGTTACTAAAAAGGATAATTAATCCCAACGTTAAGAACAGACTTAGAAATCTTGAATTCTTTGAGCCACCTTCTGTTTTCTTCTAGAGCTGGGTTGTAGGTTTTAAAGCCCATGTCAAATCTCAATACAAAAAAGCCAAAATCATAACGCAAGCCAGCACCAGTGCCTAATGCTAAGTATTCTAGATCACTTATATTGTTAAAAATAGCATCTGGATCATCTTCAATATCAAGTACGTTATAAATATTACCTACATCTGCAAAAACAGCACCTTTAAAAGCTCCTGATATAGGGAATCGATATTCTACATTAAAGGCTAGCTTCATGTTTGCTTCATTAAAATCATTAAGGCCGCCAGTCTTCCCAGGTCCTAATTCATAGGCTTGCCAGGCTCTGTTATCATTAGGTCCACCGGCAAAAAAAGATCTTATAAATGGAATGTTATCGGAGTTGCTATATGGAATCGCTATACCACCAAAAGCTCTTATGGCAAGTACGTGGTTATTGACATATTGCCAGTGTTTGATGTAGTCAATTTCTGTTTTTATGTATTGGCTGTATTCTACCCCAAAAACACGTCTTCTGTTATTGTCATTTTTATTAATACCAGCAAGACTTGATATTCCTGAAAGCACATTTCCAGCAGCTTCTATTCTCAAATTGAATCTAGAAAAGTCATCGTCATAAATCCCTACTCTATTGTTGCGTGTCCAGCTGTAACTTGATGATATGATCAAGTTGTTTTGCGATAATCGATTCCGGCGTTCCCTTACATTTCTTATGATCTCTCTTTGAGCTGCGTCTGCACCTAAATTACCTGCTATCGCATCATTTATAAATGCTGTAGTGCCTTCTGGAATGGTCAGGTTACCGCTATCATTCACATAAGTAGGATCATTAATGTTCAAATCGTTTGCTAGATCATTAATACTACCATAACTACTTTGGTACACATTAAAGAAATTACTTGGGTCTAGATTTCGTACATATTGGGCGTTGACTAGGTCTAGTCGTGTACTTTTTATAGCAGTCTGTCTCCAGTTATAGGTAAGTGCTCCATTGAGACTTTGTTTATCGAGTCCTATATTTGTCTGGCTAAAAAAACCAACTGAAAAATTTGTTGATGGAGACATGTATTTAGGAATCAAGTTGTCGAGTCTAAATGGAAGGAAGAGACGTGGAAAACTCAAACGTGCATCTGCGCCTAATTCTTGAAGATCAAAAAATCTAGAGTCCCCAGTTGCAGCATTGGTACTAGCGCCTATATTACCTCTAAAAGAGATATCAAGCAATTCGCTACCTCTAAAAAGGTTTCTAATCAACAAGGAAGTATTGAGACCTACTCCTATCGCTTGTATGTTGCTATGTGTAGCCTCAACTCCATAGGTGAATTCAAATTTCTTTTTTGAAGTCAACAATACATTTGCAATAAGATCTGTACCAGTGGAATCTCTAGGATCTGCATCATACCGGATAGTAGGATATAAAAAGCTCTGAAGTTCAGTGATTCTTCTGTAGGTCCTGTCACGATCTATGTCTCTATAAACATCTCCTTTATGAAAAAAGATAGCGTCAGTAAGGGTAGATTTTTTGTATTTACGTTTTCCAAAGCGCAGTATGTTATAATTTTCATATCCTGAGGTGTCTGCCACGTTATTGCTTGTCGCATTTTGATAGTCAGGAATGATATTTACTTCACTAATCTTATGGACTCTATAGGGAACGGTAATGGTTGAGTCTCCATCTTGTACTTCACGATCTTTTATAATTAACGTGATGTTTGCTCTTTGATTGGTCTGAACGGTATCTCCTTCAAATCTTATGTTTTCCTTTTCCATATGAAAAGCACCGTGGTTACGAAAATAAGAGTTAAGTCGGTCTCTTTCTGCATTGATATCTGGGGTGAAATATTGTTCTCCATTTTTTAGAATACTCTCTGATTTAACGAGTTGATATAAAGAATCGATAATAGGAGTAGCTATTTGAGTGGTAATACTATCTATTTTATAGGGTTGATTCTTGGTAACATAATATTCTATTCGGGCTCTTTTTTTGTTTTTACTGTCAATTACTTTGTGATCGACCGCTGTGTTGAACCAGCCTTGATTCCAGTACCATGCTCTTAGCCTTTCTTTAGATTTATCAATTGCCACATCATCAATTAGTGCAGGGGCTTCTCCGGTTCTTTTTAACCAATTATTAAAATCTACAAGGCTTTGTCCTAATCCCATAGTTTGCTTCTCAGACAGTATGGCGTTACGTCTTTTCAAACCTTTGGGATGGTCTTGCATCCATTTTAAATAAATTGAATCGCGATGAGGTCTTGCAAGATTATAAATATGGAGACGCAGTGGTATACCGAGTACCTTTTGATTAGGCTGCAATACAGGAAGGGTATTTACTCTTGGGTCTCTAGGTGAGGCACTATCGATTAGGATGGTGCTTTTTGTAAGAAGTGTTTTTGCTTCAGGAACGCGTTTGATAGCGTTACAGGAAACTAATAAGATAATAAGCAATATAATTAAGCCTATTTTTGCATGAAGTCCTGTTTTTCCCATAGTACAATATTCAAAAATACGATTATAAATGATTACCAAAAGCAAGTTAAAGCTTATCAAATCTCTTCATAGGAAAAAAATAAGGGAAGAGCACCAGCTTTTTATCGTAGAAGGATACAAATCTATTAGAGAACTCCTCAATTCTGGGCTTATTGCAGCAGATATTCTTATTGTTTCTGGGAATCATCAACTGGATGCTATAGAACCTGAAATAATAAGTGCAAAGGATATGAATATTCTTTCAAACCTTAAAACTGCACCGGGATATCTGGCTGTTTTTAAGATGAATAAAAAGCAAGAGCTTCCTAAGACGGGTAAAATTATAGTTCTGGATGATGTAAAAGATCCAGGTAATTTAGGCACCATTATAAGACTGGCAGACTGGTTCGGTATAGAACATATCGTTTGTAGTATGGAAACAGTTGATGTTTATAATTCAAAGTCTGTGCAGGCCAGTATGGCATCGCTAGCAAGAGTTCAAATTCACTATACGAACCTTAAAGAATACCTCAGTAATTCGTTACTTCCTATTTTTCCTACCGCTATGGGTGGAACAAGTATTTATACAGCAACACTTCCAGAACAAGGGATCATTATAATGGGAAATGAATCTCACGGAATAAGTGAAGACTTATTAGCTACAGGGACTCCTATCAGTATACCTCAATATGGAAAGCTGCAAAACACAGAAAGTCTTAATGTGGCTATGGCCACATCTGTCATATTGGGAGAATGGCTGCGCTCTTCATCTATTTAGCCCTAAAACAGGGCATATCATTAGTTTCCTTTTTGACATATTAAGATATCACAGTAGTTAAAGCGGTGCTGAGGTTCTACAGATCATCTGAATTACAAATAGTCCAAATTGAGAAGACGATTTTTCGCTAAATAGAGGTTACTGAAATGTGAAGTTGATAAAAAGTCCTCGAGACTGCATGCTTGTAATATTACTCGTCCATGCACTATTAGGATCTGCGTCACGCACGAGTTCGTCTCCCATGGCAAACACCCCTCTTATAGAAGGAGAAAATTTAAAATAAAACAAATAAAGATCTATACCTATTCCCAATTCGTAATTAAAAACACTGCTAGTCTGTCTAAATTGTCCTGCGCTATTGTCGTCTGGATTATCTTGATTGCTGCTCAAGTTATTGGACCAGGAAGCTCCAGCTACGATAAAAGGTTTCCAGTTGTTAGACCTCTTTGTAGAAAATTTTACAAGTAGAGGGATATGAATGTAAGTAGAGGTAACCTCACGTTCCATTTGCGCAACTGTTGTCAGAGAAGGATCCGGAAAAGTTAAGTTTCTAGTGGCAAAAACAATTCCGGGCTCTAGCCTTAAATTGAAGTAATCGTTAAGACGTAAATCACCTATAAGGCCTACATTAAAACCCGCACTGGACTCTGTGATGATATCTTCAGTAATTTCATTATAATCAAACTTGTAATCATAAGAATTAAAACCCAAATAATAACCCCAAGTTAAAGTCTTCTGATCAAAGTTCTCTAAATTTTTAATTTTTTCTTTTGAAAATAATTGCGCATTTGCGGTCTGAAAACCCATTGCTACAACTATGATGACCATAAGGTGTCTCATATTATGCTTTTACTGCTTTATAAATGGTGGATGCACCATGAAATTGTAATTCGTTTTCTACTTCTTTAAACCCTACTTTCTTTAAAATATTGTTGAACTTCTCTCCATAAGGAAATTTAGAGGCACTATTAGAAAGATAACGATAGGCGATTTTATCCTTTGAAAATAATTTCCCCAGTGCAGGTACGATCACACCAGAATACAAATAATAACCTTGTTTGAAAGGAAACTTTGTCGGCACACTGGTTTCTAAAATAACTAAAATTCCGCCAGGTTTTAAAACTCTTAAAATTTCAGACAATCCTTTTTCAAGATCTTCAAAATTACGCACTCCATAAGAAACTGTTACGGCATCTATAGAGGCGTCTTCAAATTGTAAATTTTCAGAATCTCCTAATACCATTTCTATACGGTCATCTAGATGCTCTTCTTTCACTTTCACTTTTCCTACTTCCAGCATACCACTAGAAATATCGAGTCCTATTAATTTTTTTGCGTCCGTTTGCTGCGCCATTTTAATAACCAAGTCACCGGTTCCAGTAGCGATGTCCATAATCACTTCAGGATGCTGTGCAGCTACCATTTTCACGACATTATCACGCCATTTTTGGTCCAGACCAAGAGAAATCATTCGGTTGAGGCCATCGTACTCACCACTGATGGTGTCAAACATCTTTGTGACTTGTTCTTTTTTTCCAGAATCTTCTTCTTTATAAGGCTTTACTTCTTCTGACACAATCTTTTTTTTAGAGCAGCAAAGATAATGCAGAGTGTTGAGGTTATTGCTATTCCCTTTCTATTCTATCTTTAGAATGGAAGTTTACCCTAGTGTAGCTCAAGGCGAAAGCGGGATAATCATCCAATTTACCGTTAAAAACTTAGCTTTTTTTATATTTTAGGTCACATTCTAGTATCTTTGATCTACTACAGATACGATTCTATGAAAATCATTATTGCAGGAGCTGGTGAGGTAGGTTTTCACCTGGCAAAACTGTTGTCCTACGAGTCACAAGACATCACGCTTATTGATCCGGTTCAAGAAAATTTACAGTACGCTGATACGCATTTAGATATACGAGTAATGCGGGGAGATTCTACCTCGATAAAAATTCTTCAAGATGCTCGTATAGACGAAGCAGACTTGGTCATTGCGGTGACCAGTAGCGAGACTACAAACATTACTATTTGCGTATTGGCAAAACAACTGGGTGCAAAACGAACTATCGCCCGTATAACCAATACAGAATTCCTGGAACATCAAGATTCCATAGGTTTTGCGGGTTTTGGGATTGATGAGTTGATCTCTCCCGAAGCATTAGCAAGTAAGGAAATCGAATTACTTCTCAATCAAAGTGCCTTTAATGACAGTTATGAATTCGAGGAAGGTGCGCTTACGATGGTAGGAGTCAACCTTCAACGTACGGCACAATTTGTTGGTAAAACAGTACAACAGGCGGGTGAAATTTTTCCTGAAATTCATTTTATGCCCATTGCCATACAGCGTTTTGGTACGCAATATACGCTCATACCTAGGGGGGATACCCAGTTCAAAGAAGGAGACCAAGTTTATTTTATAACCACAACTGGTGGAGTGGAGGAGCTTTATAAACTTACTGGTAAAACAAAACAAGCCATGCGTAACGTCATGATACTAGGCGGTAGTAACATAGGTAAGCAAAGTGCTATGCAACTTTCTAAGGCCGGTATCAACGTTAAGCTGATAGAAAAGGATGCAAAAAAAGCCTTTGATCTTGCTGATGCATTACCAGACGTGCTGGTTCTCAACGGGGATGGTCGCAATGTGGAATTACTTCAAGAGGAAAATATACATGAAATGGATGCCTTTATAGCGGTTACTGGAAATAGTGAGACCAATATCATCTCCTGTCTTATGGCTAAAAGTAAAAGTGTCAAGAAAACGATATCGCTTGTGGAGAATATGGATTACTTCCAATTGTCTCACAGTATAGGAATTGACACGTTGATCAATAAAAAATTACTTGCAGCAAATAATATCTTTAGATATGTGCGCAAAGGGGAAGTAGTCGCGATGACAAAACTTAACAACATGAATGCAGAGCTGCTAGAATTTATTGTGCAACCAGAAAGCCCCGTATGTGGAAAAACCATAGCAAATGCTGGTGTACCTAGAAGCGCGATCATAGGTGGTGTAATAAGAGAAGGAATAGGTAATATAGTTTTGGGAAGTTTTATTATCAAGGCTGGTGATAGAGTGGTAGTTTGTTGTTTACCACGATCCATTTCAAAAGTGGAAAAACTGTTCTTATAATGACCAAACTTAATTATAAGATCATTGTTTTTATTATGGGATTGCTTTTAGTCTTTAACGGTGGGTTTATGCTGATTTCAGCATTAGTCAGCGCTATTTATGAAGAAAGTGAAGCTTTGGATATTCTTGCAGCTGCAGGCGTGGCCGTTGCAGTAGGAGGATTAGTTATGTTCCTGACACGTCATCATATAAAAGAACTGAATAAAAAGGAAGGTTATCTTATTGTAACTTTAGGCTGGTTGATCATGGCTTTTGCCGGCACCATGCCCTACATGTTTACAGGGGCGATCACTAGTTATACCGATGCTTTTTTTGAAACTATGAGTGGTTTTACCACTACTGGGGCAAGTATCATCAACGATATCGAGATCATGCCTAGAGGAATTCTGTTCTGGCGTAGTCTTACGCACTGGATAGGTGGTATGGGTATTATTGTTCTCGCTGTCGCCATATTGCCATTATTAGGAATTGGTGGTATGCAACTCTTTGCTGCAGAAGCTCCTGGGCCTAGTGCTGATAAATTGCATCCCCGCATCACAGACACTGCAAAAAGACTCTGGTTGATCTATGTAGGTTTTACTGCGGTAGAAACCTTGCTGCTTAGGATTGCTGGAATGGGATGGTTTGATGCGGTGAATCACGCGTTAAGTACACTCTCTACAGGAGGTTTTTCAACAAAAAATGCCAGTGTAGCTTTTTGGAATGACAATCCTGCTATACAATGGATCATCATCTTATTTATGTTTATTGCTGGAACCAACTTTGTTTTAAGCTATTTTGCTATTAAGGGAAGGTTTAGTAGAATCTTAAATGATACCGAGTTCAAATGGTACGCCGTTTTTATAGTGGGTTTCTCTGTTTTAGCAGGGGTTTTGATTTATTTTCAAGCAGACCCATTGACCTCCTCAATTGCTCACCCTATGGTTTTAGGTGAAGCAGAAAGCGCTTTCAGACACGGTACTTTTCAGGTGCTAGCGGTCATTACAACAACTGGATTTGTCTCTGCAGATTATACCATGTGGACGCCATTTTTAACCATCATGTTTTTTGGCTTGTTCTTTTTAGGAGGTAGTGCGGGTTCTACTGCCGGTGGAATTAAAGTGGTGCGTCACATTGTTTTAATACGTAATGGTATTATGGAATTTAAAAGAACACTGCATCCAAATGCTATTTTACCGATACGGTATAATGGTAGAGCCTTACAAAGTGGTATTGTTTTCAACGTGCTCGGGTTCTTTATTCTCTACATGCTTTCTTTTATCGTAGGAGCAACTGTACTAGCAGCGCTAGGCTTAGATTTTGAAACAGCCATAGGTGGGGCTTTAAGTAGTCTAGGGAATGTGGGGCCAGCTTTTGGTGATCTATCTCCTGTAGATAATTTTTCTGGATTACCGCAATTAGGAAAATGGTGGTGTTGTTTTTTAATGTTGATAGGAAGGCTGGAATTATTCACGGTTTTGATATTGTTGACACCGTTCTTCTGGAGGAATAGGTAGGCTATATAAAGGGTATTTAGTTTTTTAATGACTACTATCCGTATGGGATGCTACTAAATAACCGCCACGGTAGTGTAGACAGCGATTCTTATAGATATGGGTTTCAAGGACAGGAAAGAGACGATGAAGTGAAGGGTGAAGGGAATAGTTATAATTATAGATATAGGATGCATGATGCTCGATTAGGGCGTTTCTTTGCGGTGGATCCTTTGTCTGTTAAATACTCTTATAATAGTCCTTACGCTTTTAGTGAGAATAGTGTTATAGACGCTGTTGAATTAGAGGGGTTGGAACTTAAAATTGTTACTTACGAAGTTGGACTTCATCAAAATGGAGATTCTTACATTAAAAAAGTTATAAGTGTTAAGATATGGCCTGATTATCCTTTGGAAGGTAAATATGGTGGTAAGGATATGCCATTGGCAATGACAGTACACAGGATCGTAGCTAATGGTCAAACACAACAAGAATATAATACAATGGAACCTGCAGATTATGGGGATTATGATCCAAGGCTCAGGGGTTTGAAAGCTAGTGCAGGCTATAATTATACCGATTATTTCACTGAATCTATTAGAAAACAAGATGATTCAGAATTCGCTAGTAACTACAGATCTAGAGGTCATTGGGCGCCAGGGATGGATGAGCTATTTATAGAACAGGCCATTTGGAACAGAAACAATCAAGCACCAGATGCAGTGTATACTCAACAGGAAATTGCGGATGTTTCTAACTTGGCAAATGTAGGTGTGCCAACATTAGGTAGATTAGGTGCTTTAAAAGGAGGTTTAGCTACTAGAACAAATGGTAACCTTCAGCTTACAGGTACAAGTACTAAAGGCTTAAGAAATTATACAGCAAAACTTAATGGTATGTCTGGAAGGGATCTTTTTAAATCTGTTATTGATGATTTGAAAAAAGCAAAAGATCTTACTGTAGAGGTGGTACATGGCACATCTACATCAGCAACTCAAAGTTATTTGATAAAAAATAATAAAACGGGGACGCTTTTAAACTAACTTATTATGATAAAGCCAAATCTACAGGTGGAAATACCATTAAAAGATCTGTTCAAAAAAATAATGGTAAATGGAAAGATGATGAATCATATAGAATATCACAAAATGAATAATAATTATGAATAGATCTATTTTTCCAGAATATATTTTTAAGGATAAAAAATATAATAATAATAAATTTATAAGGAGCGCAGATATATTATGTGTTGATAGCGATGATTTTGATTTTTTAGAAAGAATTGTAAAGCTATGTTATGCAACAAATTGCGATAAAATTATATTTCGTTCGGGAAGAGATTTGGAGTTAACCGTGGAGATACAACTCAAAGAGACATCAGATATTACTTTGAAAAAAATCATTAATACTTATGAGACAACTTTTTTTGATGGTCTTCATTTCAACTCTTTTGAAGGGCTATCAGTTCAGGCAAGCAATAGTAACTGGTTTATATATGGTGAACAGTGTCTAGAGTTAGGTATGATATTTTGGAATTTGGAAATAGATAAGCTTATAAAAAATAGTTTTACTGATTATTTTTTGAATAAAGATGAAGTTATACAAGAGCTAAGTTTTGCATTAGTCGATAAAACTAAAAATGAATTGAATGATTTAATTAAGGTTTTTGAATCTAATTATTTAAATCTATGGTAACGGCTCCTGCTGGCGGGAGAATCCACGGCGGCTAGTGCTAATTTTTAACTAGTACCGAGAGTGAGTAAAAAGAGTAAAGAAAAGGAAAGCTAGAGATGGTTTTCCTTTTTTTATGCGATAGATTTAAGTCTTACATTTTTGATCAGTGCGTCAAGCGTATGTTGCAAATCGTCAAAACCGCGACAAAAGTGTTCCAAAGTTGGGACAAGTGCCGTGTATAATGGGATTCTAATAGATATGCATTTTAAAGAGGTGGTTTTAGGACCTTTTTAAAGCTTCTTGCTGTTGGTGTGAGCTAGGTACAGGCATTCTGAGTGTTGTTTTATGGAAAGAGTTATTAAAAAAGGGAAGTCGTTACTGGCTTTCCTTTTTTTATTGTGTGCTTTTAAGATGCGTAAGCTTTCTTTGCTTTATACTCTCTAATAGTTACATCAAGAAATTTAATAATCAGAATCTTGTCCTCTCCGATTATATCCCTTGCTGGGCTGACTATCCACAACAGTTAGTGCTTTGGAAAGTACTACTGCCACGACCATTTTGAGTATGGATTTTTACAAATCCATAACAATAACAAATTAAAAAGGCTTGCTTGGTCATAGTGGCTGTAGTGCTGTGCGGCTGGCAAAGCACTTCGACAAGCTCAGCACAGGCTATGGTAGGAATCAAAGAAAAGACTATATTTAAGTTACCGTAAAAGGCAGTCGTTCTTTAAAATAAAAAAAAGCAGGTTTTAAGCCAAGGTATGCGCAAAAAAAAGTGATTTTTTCTGAAAAAATGCGCTGATTACTATCCGTATGGTATGTTACTTAATAATAGACATGGAAGTGTGGATTCTGACGCATACCGATATGGTTTTAACGGTATGGAAAGGGATGATGAAGTAAAAGGTGAAGGGAATAGTTATACTACTTTCTTTAGAAAATTTGACTCTAGGCTGGGAAGAACTTTTAGTTTAGACCCTGTAATGAGATCTGAAATGAGTATGTATGGAATGATGTCAAATAATCCAATTGTAAAAATTGATCCTTTAGGTGATGATGATTACTTCTCAATAAGAGGTGCTTACTTAGGGTCAGACGATAAAAAATCTAAATTGATAAAAATTGTTTGTGAAGGTGAAGAAATATCATTTTATAATTCTATAATACTCGGTGTAGAGAGTATCAGTAATAATAGTAATTTATTAACAGATTATAATTTTAATACTTTTGAAAATCAAAACATGTTACTGACTATAGCAAATTATTATTCCGGAAAATTAAACGTTCATGAAGTAAATAGCGTAAAGGAAAACATCAAGCTAAATGGAAAACGAAAATCTATTATGACTACGAGAAACAAAAAGGAAATTTTTATTAGCTTGGATAATAAAGGTAATATATCTCCTGCTATTGGTCATATAGGTAATATGAAAAGTACTATCGTTCATGAGGATGGTCATATAAGAGATAAGGATGAGAGAACGGATCTAGATCATACTGAGAGATATTTAGAACAAATTGATCATGAAACATTTGACGAAATTTCGCAAGATTATAAAGAAACATTATTTAGCCATTCTACAGACTATCTAAATAAGTATCTTAGGAATAATGAACTGAACAGTTTTGACAATCAATCTTTTAGCAGTAGGATTGATAATGTAAAAAATAGAGTTAATGATTTTAATCTCCGATCAGTTTTCACAGGGTTTCAATTAAACTTTGATGAAGAAAACTTAAGAGTATCTTATGAACAAATATACGTGGCTCCACCTATTGACATTGGTAAATAAACAATTTTATGTATAGATTTTTAACTATTTATCTTTACTTTCTTTTAATTACACTAACTAGTTGTGAAAACAAGAAAGTATCATTTGAAAATGACCTAACGAATCAAAAAATTAAAATTTGGAAAGAATATGAAAAAAATAATTTAAGTTATGTTTTTAATGGGATAGTCGCCTTCGATTATAATAACAAAGAATGGCATGAATGCAAAAGAAATTATCTTAATCCTGAAGTGTTAAGCACATATCAATTTGATGATGTTGAATGGACAAATAATACCTATATAATTAAAGAGATAGATAATAAATTGACCTTAAAATATAAAAGTTATAGTTTAGAGGTGTCTAAAATTCAAAATGATACTATTTATTTCAAAAAAAGTGGAAAAGAGTATTTGTTTGTACGCTTTAAAGATGATATAACACATAATAATTGTTGGTAGAAAAAATGGTAGTGCAAGTATCAAGTGTAGTACAACCGGTGTAAATCGCAGGAACCTCTTGCTGGCGTGAGAATCCACGCCGGCTAGTGCTAGTTTGTAACTAGTACCGAGTATGAGTAAAAGAGTAATGAAAAGGAAAGCTAGCGCTGCTACCTGCGAGGGTGTTTTGAAATAGGCTGTCCCATAAATGGGATGTAGCTCAAATAGAGGTCGTTATAATCGCAACTATTTTAGGTTACAAATCATCAAAACCGCTACAAAAGCGTTCCAAGGTTGGGACAAGCACCGGTTGCAAATCGTCAAAACCGCTACAAAAGCGTTCCAAAGTTGGGACAAGTGCCGTGTATAATGGGATTCTAATAGATATGCATTTTAAAGAGTAGGTCTTAGAATCTTTTAAAGTTGCTTGCTGTTTGTGTGAGCTTGGTACAGGGATTCTGAGTATTGTTTTATGGAATGAGTTATTTAAAAAGGAAAGTCGTTACGGGCTTTCCTTTTTTTATGGTGTGCTTTTAAGATGCGTAAGCTTTCTTTGCTTTATACTCTCTAATAGTTACATCATGAAATTTAATAATCAGACCCTTGTCTTCTCCGATTATATCCCCTGCTGGGCTGACTATCCACAACAGCTAGTGCTTTGGGAAGTACTACTGCCACGACCATTTTGAGTAAGGGTTTTTACAAACCCAAAACAATAACAAATTAAAAAGGCTTGCTTGGTCATAGTGGCTGTAGTGCTGTGCAGCTGGCAAAGCACTTCGACAAGCTCAGCACAGGCTATGGTAGGAATCAAGGAAAAGACTATATTTAAGTTACCGTAAAAGGCAGTCGTTCTTTAAAATAAAAAAAGCAGGTTTTAAGCCAAGGTATGCGCAAAAAAAAGTGATTTTTTCTGAAAAAATGCGCTGATTACTATCCGTATGGTATGTTACTTAATAATAGACATGGAGCTGTGGATTCTGATAGCTATCGCTACGGTTTCCAAGGACAGGAAGGTGATGATGAAGTGAAAGGTGGTGGCGCACAATATGATTATGGGTTTAGAATTTATGATCCAAGATTGGCAAGATTCTTGAACCTAGATCCTTTCTATACTCCTTATCAATTTGCGGGAAACAAACCTATATATGCTATTGACTTAGATGGATTGGAAGAACAAATTGTTGTAAAACATGTCGTTACCAAAAGTGATAGGACTCAAATACAAGAAGGTGTTGATGGACAAACTTTTAACCTCTATCTCCTAAATGAGTCTAACCCTAATAAGAGGTTTCAAAAAAATATAACCACAGGTTGGGAAACTGTTAGAGATAGTTATAAAGGAAGTGGTACAGTTTATAGTTCTAATGAATATACAATACCACCAATGCCATCAATTAATAAAAATGGAACCATTTTTATGCAAGCATATATAACTAGGAGTCTAGATAGTATCCATCAACCTACTCCACCACCACCACCATCACCAATTCAAAATCCTGAGCCACCAGAAAATATCCAAAAGAAAAAGCCAGCTGTCAGAGTAGAGGAGGGAGAAAAAGCGAATACAGTTATACCAAATGAAAATCCCATACCACAAGAAAGAAGAAGCCCCACTGTAAATAACACGTTAGTAGATATACCTTTTTTGCCTACGGAAGCAAAATATGAAAATTACAATTCAGCAAGATCAACATTAAACCCAATTCTGGATAAAATTAAATCTGATCCTATGAGCAAAATTGTGATTACTGTCAAGGTTGAAATTCCTAGGGTTATCATGTAGTTAGACCTGGTACTAGAAGTTTCTTTGGAATAGGAGAAGATAGAGAAACATATAGAGCTTCAGATTTAGCAGCAGACAGGGTGGAAAGAGTCAAGAAACATTTGAGGGCTTATAATATTCCAGAAAGTCAGTTCGAAGTAAAATCTACTATTGATCCAGATACACCACCTCAGATGTCTGTTAAAACAACAACTTATGATTAATATGAAATTTATAATTTTAATTTTTGGACTGTTATGCTTTGAAAATCTTAATGCACAGAAAGTCTCTACTTTTCAAGGGCAATCAGTTAATGGTCTTTTATACTTTGATACGCTAACTGAAGACTTATATATAGTGGATAGAATATATTCAGACATTAAGTATAATTCTACTTATGATTATGCGAATCATAGTTTTGAAGAGAATGAAGAATTCAATATAACATTAGATTATGAAAAAGGAAAATTTGAGTATTTTATTGTAGTATGTTTTTCAAAAGAGAACACAAAATTATTTTCTCATTATGAATGGACGAAAGTATTTATAAAACTGCCTGAAATCCCAAAAAATATTCAGAAAATAGAGTTTAAACCATTTGTAGAAAAAAAATTACAAGCGGAATGTACACTTACTAATGAAAAAGGAAGGCTTGTGGAAAAAATAGAATTTACTGAAGATTGTAATATTTTATTAGAATACCTAAATAATTCCTATAATCTTCATATGAAGACAGATGAGTGTAAAGATTGGTATGAGCCTCTTTATTTTGGAGATGACATTAGGGTATCGCATTTAAGGGGTGACTTGTATTTTATTTACATTCCTTTTCCAGGAACTATAGTAGCTATCTATCAACAAAAAGACACAATGTCACCTTTTAATAGAAATTAGGGCTTCTATATTAAAATGACGCTTTTAATACCACCCAGCTGGCGCTCCTTCTGGCGCTAGTATCCACGACGGCTAGTGCTAGTTTTTAACTAGTACCGAGTATGAGTAAAAAAGTAATGAAAAGGAAACCTATAAATGGTTTTCCTTGCATATTTTAAAGCGAAGCTACATTTTTATTAAAGAAGTCTTTGAACTTCTTTTTAGTAAGAGAAGAATCAATCATTTAAAAAATCATCGAGCGTTTTTCTTCAGCAATATGCAGCAAATCAGAAACTCAGTAATCGTAAACTGGCTTTCTTCAAACAATCTAAGAAAAACCCAATACATGGCAGGACACAAATACATCAGTTCTACAGAAAAATATCAGCAGGATGATCTAGAAAGTTTGCATGAAACGGTTCATAGGTTTCATCCTCTTAGTCAATAAGAATCTATCGGTATTTTGCAGGATCTTGATGTGTGTTAAAAACACTTCTGATTTCAACGGTTTGATTTACTTCATCTAGCGTATAAAAAATGATGAAAGGAAAATTTTTAAGAGGTAAACCTCTCACGTTTTTATAGCGTACTTTAAAGAAAGGATTTTGTTCTAAAGCTTTGGATGAGGCTTCTATCTCGATATCAAAATCTTTGAGAACTTTTAAAGAAACATCTGAATAATGCTGATAAGCATCTGCTACGTCTACATCCGCAAGTGGAGAGATCGTAATTTTAAATTCCATGTTGATGCCTCAACTTTTTTAAGGAACTTCTTGCATCTATAAAATCAGCAGCATTTTCTTCTAGACGATTATCAAGAAGTTGTTGAACATCATTATTGCTATCAATAAAGGAATCAATGGAATCTTGCTTGCTGTTTTTAATTGATTGTAGCGTGCTGATTACGGCTTCATCTTTTAGATTAACGAGCCAGTTAATAAGCTCAAGTTTTGCTGTTTGAACATCCATAAAACAAATATAGTAAAAAAGCCAACGCGCGCTGGCCGCACATGCATTTTTGTCTGGCTGCCTAGCTCAAGCTGCACCTTGCTTTTTTATAGCATTTTATCTATTTTAAAAATACGGAAACCATAAAAAAGGTAAAGAGCTGCTGCCATTGCGCTCACACCATCCAAAAGCCCCAAGCGATCTTTATATAATAGAAGTTCTAGCACTCCCTTTTTAGTTGCCCCAGCTGGCGCGAGCGTCTCGCTCGTGATCTGGAGTAAACAGGAAGTAAAAAAGAGTTACAAATCATCAAAACCGCGACAAAAGCGTTCCAAAGCCTGTCCTGAGTATATCGAAAGGTTGGGACAAGTATTATGTATAAATGGATCTCAACAGTCATGCATTTTAAAGAGTTGGTCACAGGACCTTTTTAAAGTTACTTGCTGTTAGTATGAGCTTGAAGCTTGGTGCAGGGATTCTGAGTGTTGTTTTATGGAATGAGATATTTAAAAAGCGGTTTAAAGAATTTTTAAATCTACAAAAGGAAACCTAGAAATGGTTTTCCTTTTATATTTTAAAGCGAAGCTACATTTTTGTTAAAGAAGTCTTTGAATTTCTTTTTAGTAAGAGAAGAATCAATCATTTAAAAAATCATCGAGCGTTTTTCTTCAGCAATATGCAGCAAATTAGAAACTCAGTAATCGTCAATTGGCTTTCTTCAAACAATCTAAGAAAAACCCAATACATGGCAGGACACAAATACATCAGTTCTACAGAGAAATATCGGCAGGATGATCTAGAAAGTTTGCAGGAAACGGTAAATATGTTTCATCCTTTTAGTTAGAAATAAATTTTGCAAAGAAAAGACCAAACAATAAATTACCTTTGTTATGAATGTAAATAGTAATGTCATGGATTTAGAAGCACGTAAATATCAGTTTATACAAGAACTTTTTAAAATTGATAAAGAGCAAGTAATGACAGCTTTGGAACGTGTTTTAAAAAGAGAGAAAGAAGAAAGTCAAGAAATATCAACAGCTCATAAAAAGGAATTAGACAGTCGTTTAAAAAGCTATAAAAACAATCCAGGCGATGTTCTAGATTGGGAAGATGTAAAAGCTGACTGGTAATGAGTTGTAAAATTAAGTTACTTCCTATTGCTCTAAAAGACTTAAAAGAAGCTAAAAAATGGTATGGCGATAAAAATGAAAAATTATCTATAGAATTTAAGCACGAAGTCAATAAAGAAATCGATTATATAAAGCAATATCCAGAACATTATCAACTTAGGTATAAAGAGTTGCGTCAGTCTTTAGTAACTCGTTTTCCTTATGCTATTTTCTATCTAGTTGAAGAAGAGCAAAAGCGTATCGTAATTTTTGGTGTTTTACATACGAGTAGAAATCCAGAAATAGCAAGAAAAAGAATATAAGGCTTTTTGCCATTGCGCTCGCCAGCCGCACCTGCATTTTTGGCTTGCCCTTGCGCTCCCGCAGCACATTACTTTTTTATAGAATGTTGTCTATTTAAAAAGTAAGGAAACCATAAAAAAGGTAAAGAGCTGCTGCCATTGCGCTCACACCATCCAAAAGCCCCAAGCGATCTTTATATAATAGAAGTTCTAGCACTTCCCAGCTGGCGCGAGCGTCTCGCTCGTGATCTGGAGTAAACAGGAAGTAAAAAAGAGTTACAAATCATCAAAACCGCGACAAAAGCGTTCCAAAGCCTGTCCTGAGTATATCGAAAGGTTGGGACAAGTATTATGTATAAATGGATCTCAACAGTCCCCAGCTGGCGCGAGCGTCTCGCTCGTGATCTGGAGTAAACAGGAAGTAAAAAAGAGTTGCAAATCATCAAAACCGCGACAAAAGCGTTCCAAAGCCTGTCCTGAGTATATCGAAAGGTTGGGACAAGCACCGTGTATAAAGGATTCCAACAGATAAGGATTTTAAACAGTTGGTTTTAGGACCTTTTTAAAGTTCCTTGCTGTTAGTGTGAGCGTGGTATAGGGATTCTGAGTGTTGTTTTATGGAATGAGTTATTTAAAAAGCGGTTTAAAGCGAAGCTACATTTTTATTAAAGAAGGTTTTTATTATAGTTATCAAGTAGAAATTAAAAGTACGCTTTCTTCCTATACGCTTTCGCGAAAGCGTATAGGAGAAGTTTATGCCGCACGTGTTAGGGTACGAAAACGTAACAAGATCATCTTAGGATTACTAGTATATCAAGGAATTTCAACTAGCGAACTACAAAGAATCAGAACAGAAGAAGTAGAATTATATAAAGGCAAAAGCAACCGTTTATCAAATATAATTTATGCCTTAACCAAAGAGCTCAAAACGATCAATAATAGTTTTGTCAATATGCAGCAAATCAGTAATCGTCAATTGGCTTTCTTCAAACAATCTAAGAAAAACCCAATACATGGCAGGACACAAAGACATCAGTTCTACAGAAAAATAACAGCAGAATGATCTAGAAAGTTTGCATGAAACGGTCAATTTGTTTTATCCGTTTAGTTAGAAATAGTAAGTCTATGGAACAGAAATTGTACCTTTACGATAAGAGAAAGACAACTATTATGGCAACGACAGATTTAAGAGATACAGTCAAAGACTATATAGATACGGCAGATGTGAGGCTTTTAAAAATGATAAAAGCATTAGCAGAAAGCTATCAAAATGATCAGCAAGAAACCTTTACCTTGAGTGAAGAGCAGTACGATATGATTGACAAACGCAGAGCATCTCATTTAAAAAATGAAAGTCAGTCTTTCACTTGGGAACAAGTAAAACAAAATGCAAGAAAGGCTATTGAATAATGAAATGCAGTTTAGAAATTAAAGATGAAGCTAATTTAGAAACTATCGAAGCTTATCTTTATTATGAAGGAAAACGCACAGGATTAGGCGAAGAGTTTTTAGAACATTTAAGCATATATTTTGAGAGAATAACTACCAACCCTAAACACTTCCCGAAAAAACGCAAGCCATATAGAGAAGCATTTATAAAACGTTTTCCATTCTTAATAATCTATGAAATCGAGAAAAACAAAGTGATTATATATGCTGTGTTCAACACTTGGCAAAACCCAGAAAAGAAGAAGAAATAAACTTAGCAACAACTTCAACCAACCCAACCCAGCCGCACCTGCTATGGACGCTTGCCAACGCTCAAGCTGCACCTTGCTTTTTTATAAAATGTTGTCTATTTAAAAAGTAAGGAAACCATAAAAAAGGTCAGGAGCGAGAAGCTGTCGCCAGCGAGGGAAGATATATGCTTTGCATGGAGGTAGGAAAGAAAAGAAGAATGATGCAACACCACATAATGGCAGATATTGACGAATGTGAGAAAATATATGGTTCTATTATTTTTAATATTGCTGGTATCTTGCAATCCGTTCGATCCCGGCGACATTGTTTTAACCAGAACTTACATAAGTAATGAAGCTTGGGACGACTATAACAACCAAATCAAGGTTGAAAAAATGCAGATGCGTGATTCAGTCCAGATGATAAGAACTGATTTGGATAGCATAGGTAAAAATTTTACGCTGTTGCAAGTGGATAGCACCTATATTTATGAGTATAGCGGCTTTAGGGATAAGAGACCAAATCCTAAAGGCAAGGTATATTTTAATAGGGATAACGGATGGAAATGGACCAAAGTAGCAAGTAATTATAAGGAGAACGAAATACATACTACCATCGGCAATCTAGAAAAAGACCAATGGTATAAGTTTTCGAATCTACGAGGTAGAGGCGGTTTTTTTATTTATGTCTACGTGGACGTGGATGGTGAATTACAGGAGTATTATCAAGATGTAGCAGGCTGGTAAACTTCATAGAATAAGTAAATCTAGCCTCAGTATCCCTGATCATAACGTCCAGGGCATAAAGAATGTGTTTGCGATCTTTTGCTTGCACTCATATAACAGCTTCGCTGATGCTAGTTTGCAACTAGTACGGGCAGGAGTAAACAGGAAGTAAAAAACAAAAGGAAAGCCATTTCTAGCTTTCCTTTTTGTGTTATAAACAGCAAGTGTTTACTTCCTGTTACTTGACCTTTAAGCCGCAAATATTAGGATATTAAGAAAGCACCTCTTTAATCCTTCTAACAGCTTCTGTGATTTGCTCTGAACTAGCAGCATAAGAAATACGTATACATTCACGAGTCCCAAAAGAATCACCAGAAACGGTGGCTACATTGGCCTCTTCAAGGAGCATCAATGAAAAATCTGTTGAGTTTTCTATTTGATGTCCTTTTACTGTTTTTCCAAACCATGCTGAAATATCTGGAAATACATAAAAAGCACCGTCAGGAACGTCTGTAGTAAAGCCTTTAAGTTCAGAAAGCAGGTTTAAAATCAAGTCACGACGTTCTGCAAAGGCATCAATCATGTACTGTATTTTAGAAACCGGAGCTTCTAGTGCAGTGATTACAGCGCGTTGTGCGATACAATTGGTGCCACTGGTAATTTGACCTTGCATTTTATTACAAGCTCTTGCAATCCATGTTGGAGCGCCTATATAACCTACTCTCCATCCAGTCATGGCAAAGGCTTTACTTACACCGTTAATGGTGACGGTACGATCGTACATACTTGGAATAGCTGCCATACTTGCATGCGTTCCAGTATAGTTGATGTGTTCATAAATCTCATCACTTACTACGATAATATTCGGATAATCAACAAGTACATCTGCAAATGCTTGAAGCTCTTCTTCTGTGTACAAACTGCCACTTGGATTGTTAGGAGAAGAAAACAACATCATTTTAGTCTTAGGAGTAATGGCAGCTCTCAATTGCTCAGCGGTAATTTTAAAATTTTGATCTACACCAGCTTTTACTTCTACCGGTGTTCCTTCAGCAAGTTCCACTATGGCTGCATAGCTTACCCAGTAAGGAGCAGGAAGAATACATTCATCTCCTTTATTGAGCAACACCAAAGCAACATTTGCAATAGATTGCTTTGCTCCTGTTGACACTACGATCTGACTGCGGTCGTAAGTAAGCTTGTTATCTCTTTTAAATTTGAGTATGACTGCATCTTTGAGTTCATTGTAGCCATCTACAGGAGAATAGCTGTTGTAATTCTCGTTGATGGCTCTGATAGCCGCATCTTTGACAAAATCTGGAGTATTAAAATCAGGTTCACCAAGGCTTAAACCTATGATGTCTTTACCTTGTTCTTTTAATTCGCGAGCTTTCGCTGCCATGGCAAGTGTGGCACTTACAGGTAAATTGTTAATGCGATCAGATAGTTGAGAGTTCATAATAGTTGAATTATAATACAAAAATATCATAACACTTGAATTAACAATCGCATATGACGACAATTAATATTTTATTTTTGCACAAATTATAAATAGTGCATCAAAAAATAAAAGAATACTTCCCACATATTACAGATCATCAGTTAGAACAATTTTCAAGACTGGGAGATTTGTATACGGAGTGGAACGCTCAGATCAATGTGATCTCTAGAAAAGACATCGATCAATTGTATACACGACATGTTTTACATTCTCTAGGGATTGTTTCTGTTGTCCGCTTTCGCGAAAGCTTACCCAATAAACCAGGTGGAACTAGAGTACTAGACGTAGGAACTGGCGGCGGATTTCCAGGGATACCACTGGCTATTATGTTTCCTAAAACAAGTTTCCACCTTATCGATGCGATAGGTAAAAAAATCAAGGTAGTAGATGCTATTGTTGAGGCTTTGGGATTAGAGAACGTAACTACAGAGCACGGAAGAGCAGAAACGGTGAAAGGTCGTTTTGACTTTATAGTTTCCAGAGCAGTTACTAACATGCCTGATTTTGTTAGTTGGGTAAAGAATAAAGTTAGAAAAGACAGTTTTCATACCTTGAAAAATGGGATTCTCTATTTAAAAGGAGGTGATCTTACCGAAGAGTTAAAACAGTTTCCTAAAGCGCGTATTTACGAATTAGAAGAAGTTTTTGAAGACCCCTTCTTTGAAACGAAGAAAGTAGTGCACTTGCCTTTATAAAGTAAAAATCCGTTATCATTTTTATGATAACGGATTTTAATAATTCTTAGAGGTATTTCATTACTCCCCCATAAAAGGATATCTGTAATCTGTAGGTGTTACAAATGTTTCTTTAATCATACGAGCAGAAACCCATCTTAGTAAGTTCAATTTAGAACCTGCTTTATCATTTGTTCCAGAAGAACGAGCCCCGCCAAACGGTTGCTTACCTACCACTGCTCCTGTACACTTATCATTAATATAGAAGTTACCTGCACAGTTTTCAAGTGCTTGAGTGGCTTGTGTGACTGCATAGCGATCTTGTCCTAGAATAGCGCCAGTAAGAGCGTATTCACTAGTTTCATCAACCAGTTTTAACATCTCTGTATATTCATCATCTTCATACACATAAATAGTAATCACTGGGCCGAATAATTCGGTCTCCATGGTTACATATTTTGGGTCGGTAGTTAAAATAACCGTTGGGTCTACAAACCATCCTTTAGACTTGTCGTAGTTTCCTCCTATGATCACTTCAGCATTTGCATCTTTTTTTGCTCCGTCTATATAGGTGGCAAGCTTATCAAACGAACCTTCATGAATCACAGCAGTAATAAAATTACTCATGTCTTCTGGAGATCCTATTTTAAAACTATCTACATCTCTGCGAATGAGTTTTTCCACCTCTGGCCACATACTCTTAGGTACATAGGCACGGGAAGCGGCACTACATTTCTGACCTTGGAATTCAAAAGCACCTAGTACTATAGCTGTAGCGACTTGTGCAGGAACAGCACTTTTATGAGCAACGATAAAGTCCTTACCACCTGTTTCACCTACTATTCTAGGATAAGTCTTATAGGTATTTATGTTTTCACCTATTTTAGTCCACAGGCTTTTGAATACTGTTGTAGAACCAGTGAAGTGAACACCAGCAAAATCTGCATGCGTCATTACCTCGTTAGTCATCATCACAGGATCTGCATTTACCATATTGATAACACCATCAGGTACTCCAGCTTCTTTAAATACTTCTACAATTACTTGTGCGCTCAACATTTGATGGTCACTAGGCTTCCATATACAAACATTACCCATTAAGGCAGCGCTAGAAGGAAGGTTACCAGCAATAGCCGTAAAGTTAAATGGAGATATACAGTATACAAAACCTTCCAAAGGTCTGTATTCTAATCTATTCCAAGCGCCAGAAGTGGATTCAGGTTGCTCTGCATAAATCTCTGTCATGTATTGCACATTGAACCTTAAAAAATCTACCAGCTCACAAGCAGCATCAATTTCTGCCTGGAAAACAGTTTTAGACTGGTTGATCATGGTCGCAGCATTAATACGTGCTCTGTAGGGGCCAGCTATAAGCTCTGCAGCTTTTAAGAAAATACCAGCTCTTTGTTCCCATGGCATCTGCGACCACTTTTTACGTGCTTCTAACGAAGTAGCGATGGCATCTTGAACTTCTTTTTTTCCAGCTCTGTGGTAGTTCCCTACTATATGTTGGTGATCATGTGGCGGTCTTATAGGTACAGTATCTCCAGTTTTTATCTCTTTTCCATTGATATATAAAGGCACCTCTGTATTTGCGTTCCACAATTCTTTGTAAGCTGCTAGCACTTGGTCTCTTTCTACAGTTCCTGGAGCATATGTATTAATAGGCTCGTTTACGGCAACTGGGACGTTGAAAAATCCTTTTCCCATGATGTATTTGTTTTTTTAATTTACGCGTGAAATTACAAATAATCTAGCGTTTCTTTGGACTCTATGCTGGTAAAGTAATCTTAATGTAGAATAGTAGATGTATAGGAATTGCGCTTTTAGAATAAACCAAGGTTGATCGTGAGCTACTATTTTTGGATAAAATAAAAACGGAGATTCTTGAAATCTAATTCAACGCAAAAGGGGCGCTGAGTTTAAAAGCAGGGATAATAACGCTGAATTGGTTAGAGGTGGTAAAATTAATCATATTGTAAAAACCACTCATATTTCCAAAAGGAGAGGTAAGTAAGCAACCGCTTTGATACATGTGTAATTGTCCGGGTTTAAGAACTGGTTTTTTACCTATCACACCTTCACCATCTATGTGCTCTGTGCGACTTAAGCTATCTTTAATACGCCAGTGGCGACTGTTGAGTTGTACAGAATCTTTACTCTGATTCTCTATAGTTATGACATAGGTAAAGGCAAAGTGCATCTTATAATTTTTATAAAATGTACCTTCAAAACTCGTTTGTACCGAGATTTTAATACCTCTTGTAACTTGTTGTATCATAATTTAATAAAGTGCTATTCCTATCAAAAGTAATAAACTAACTCCTAATAATAGTCCCACTACAAATATAAAGCTTACTAAAAGAAATTTAGTAATGGTTTTAAAACGTCTTTGTCCATAAAAATTGCGCATGGATTTGTACAAATAGAAAGGTCCAATAAACCAAAAAAAGAGTTGAGTGAGGTTTATATAACCAAAAGTGATCCATTTAATCAAGAATAGAAGAATCATGCTCAAGAAAATAAAGGTAAATACATGGAATGCAAAAACCAAATGTTCCATATAAGTGAATTCCCTGCGCGCATAAAGCAACCAAAGAAATAAAGTTAAAACAGGTGTAAACAGAAATAGAAATACCGGCAGTTTAGGTAACATGATATCTATTAAAATAGAAGGATCATTGCCTATCTTATCTATGAACGTCATTTTTTCATAAAGTGCTTGATTGTATCTGGTATTGTTGTGTTTCATTTTAACCAATGCCGTTTCTGGATCAGATATTTTATGTGTTGTGTAGAAGGTCTGATAATAGTCCATTTGCTCAAAAAAGCGTAAAAAGGAACTTAGACTGTCCATTTCGCTTTGTGTGAAGGATTCAATAACTGCTGCTTTTTTTTCACCTTTTAGGTTAGTGATGCTATCTGTAGCTTTGGTATTTAAAATAGAGTCCTCTTGCTGCTTGATTTCTTCAGCATATTCTTCTCTTATTTTTTTTGCAATAAATTTACCAGCATAGGAGGCCTCTTCAATTTCTTGTAATTCCTTTTCTGTGACTTTATCTTTATCTGACACTTTAACGGAGAGCAATCCATTCTCTATCTCTATATCAGCATTATCATTCCTCACATTTGCAACTGCTTTTTCTATCTGGTCATCGGTAAATAGTTGAACCAATTCCTGTGCTTGTATCATTAAAAAGAACACAATACACACACTCAAGAAAAAGCGAAACGGATTTGCATAACTAAAACGTTTACCGGCTATAAAGTGCTTACTTACATATCCTGGTTTGAATAACAAATGTTTAATCGTACGCCAAATGCGGCTGTCATAAGAAAACATATTAGAAAAGAACTCACCAAAGAAATCCTTAAGAGCTAACGGCTTCTTAGAATTGAGTTGTCCACATTGATGGCAGTATTTATCTTCTACATCAAGTGGTGTAGCGCAGTTAAGGCATTCTTCCCCTCTGTATTTAATATGCGATCTGGTGGTAGGTTTCATGAATGATGGTTGGTCGCTGGTAAAGGTAGTTAATTCGTTATATTTTGCGAATTAGCTTCACCTATACCTATCAATTGATCATAACGACCGCCTAACTCTCTGTAATAGGCAAGTACAGAATACTGGTTTTCCGTTTGCCATTTGTTGCCACTTATAAAGCCTGTATCTTGCGATCCGTTCTCATAAATTACGGTATAACGGTAGTTGTAAAAACCTTGTTTTAACAGTATGATAGCTTCGTATTTTCCAGACTTTTCATTATAGATAGCCTCGTTTTCGGGCTGTAATTCAAAGGCATTATAATTCCCCATGATGTAAATTTTTGCGTTTGGTGGCAACTGTATTCCTTGTGTATCTAGAGCAAAATGAATATTGACATACTCTGCTTGCACATCATTGTCTTCATTATCTAAAGTTGTTACCAGATAATTACCGTTGATGTCTGGATTAAAAGTATACTCAAGATTTTTACGCGGCCCGTCCACAAACAGATAAGCATTGTAAAGTTCTCCTTTGCGTACAAAATCTATATTCATGTTAGGAGATCTGAAATCTCTATTTTCAAAGTTGAGAAATTCATTTCCTGCCCAAAAAGACGTTTGTTCATCATATCGATATACTTGCTTATTTCCTAAATTAAACTGAGGCTTTATATCTGTGATGGTGGTGTTTAAATCACTGTTTTGAATAATCGCTACTTGAAGCTGATCATTTGGGTTGATAAAATTAATTTGTTTAGAATCTATAAAAAACTGCACACGTTGCTGAGTCAAAACATAATTCAAATCACGTGCGCGTTTGATTTCGACCCCTACTACAGATTTTTGATCCAAGACCATAAATTTTCTAGAGAAAACAAGTTCTTGGTTAGAATTATAAATATGTATCATGTAATTGCCACTTACTTTGAAACCTTGTGTAAACTGATTCGGTATTCTTAAATCATAATGAGAATAAGGCTGGATGGTGGTAAATGAATTGCGGTAATTAAATATGCGCATGTCATCGATTCCTAAAAGAAACTCATTTTTAAAGAGCTGGCTAGGTTTCCAGTCGTAATCATAATGTTCAAACTTATAATAGTAATCGGCCTCATCTCCTATGACATCGTCAAAACTCATTTCAAAGGCATCGCCCAAGTTGAATATGGGCAGCATGTTTTCAGGAGGTTTATTAAAGGTCACTGATTTGATATAATCAGGATCATTGATCAGTTCTTTTTCAGTCTGTGAGTTCACAGTGAAAAAGATTAAAAAAACTGTAATAAGGAATAAAATATACGACTTCATATAAGTTGGATTGAAAGGTATAAATATAGAGGAATTGCTGGTAATAGTTGCGTTTTCGCGAAAGCGATGCCAAAGTAAAGGAAAATATCTATTTAGAACATATCTAAATAATATTAAGAGTATATTATCAGGGCTTTATTGCGTAAATTTGCAGACTTTTAAAAAAGATTAAATATAACATCCTATGTCAAAGGACATTAGAGTAAGAAAAGGGCTTGATTTAAAGCTCAAAGGTGAGGCTAGCAAGAATATTGTTACTGCCCCCCATTCTTCTATTTATGCCATAAAACCTGCTGATTTTCATGCGGTTGTTCCTAAATTAATTCTTAAGGAAGGAGCAACGGTTAAAGCTGGTGAACCTGTTTTTTATTCCAAATATGATGAGAAGGTAAAATTTTCTGCTCCAGTGAGTGGAACTATTACTGAAATTCTACGTGGTGCAAAAAGACGCATTCTTGAAGTTAAAATTACGGCTAACGCAAGTAATCAAGCTATAAATTATGGGAATGTCGACCTGTCTACTGCAACTGAAGATCAAGTGAAAGACCTGTTGTTAGAAAGTGGTTGCTGGCCATTTATTATACAGCGTCCATATAGCATTATAGCCAACTCTGAAGACACACCTAAATCTATTTTTATATCAGCATATGCAACGGCTCCACTTGCGGGAGATCCAGAAGTATATCTTGCAGATAAGATGGAAGATTTTCAAGTCGGTATTACTGCTTTAAGCAAATTGACTAGCGGGAAAGTACATCTTTGTGTAGGCAAAGATTCTGCTATCAAAGGTGGTAAAGACGCTGAGGTGCATACCGTAACAGGATTGCATCCTGCAGGTAATGTAGGTGTGCAAATTCACAGGCTTGATCCCATCAATATGGGTGAACGCGTTTGGACGGTAGGTCCAGAAGATGTAGCCACTATAGGTCACCTTTTCCTTACTGGAGAGTTTAAACCAGAAAGAACAGTTGCGTTAGTAGGTACTGATGTAAAAGAAGCAGATCGCAAATACTATAAAACTTTAGTAGGGTCGCAAGTGAATACTATAGCCGGAACAGTAGATACAAATCACACACGTATCATTTCAGGTGACGTGTTGACTGGAGATAAATTGAGCAATGATCAGTTTTTGAACTATTACCACAATACGCTAACTCTAATTCCAGAAGGTAATGAATACGCTTTCTTAGGTTGGATGCCATTTACCCGCAACAATGTACCCTCTAATGCAGGTACCTCTTTTTCTAAATTACTAGGAGGAAAGCGCACCGTGGATACCAATCTTAATGGGGAAGAACGTGCACTAGTTGTGACTGGAGAAATGGAAGAAATGTTGCCTATGGATATCTATCCATTGCAACTAATTAAGGCCTGTATGGCAGGAAATATTGAACAAATGGAAAATTTAGGAATCTACGAAGTAGCTCCAGAGGATTTTGCATTAATTGATTTTACAAATACGTCTAAACTAGAGGCTCAAGAAGTGATTCGTCTAGGATTAGATTTAATGATAACAGAAGTAGGATAAATTATGAAATGGGTTAGAAACAAACTAGATCAAGCAAGAAAGCCATTTGAGCCTGGGCAAAAATTTGAAAAATTTGCTCCGGCGATCAATGCTTTTGATACTTTTTTATACACTCCTAATCACACCACTAAAAAAGGAGCACATATACGTGATGTTGTGGATTTAAAGCGTACAATGATCACTGTTGTATTTGCTTTAGTACCAGCACTTCTTTTTGGTATGTGGAATACAGGGGCTCAATATCTGTATCAAGACTTGGGCCTTGCAAACGTTACAGATGTACCGTTTTGGGATGCTTTTATAGAAGGTGCGATACTAGTTACTCCATTAATTATTGTGAGTTACGTAGTAGGATTAACCATCGAATTTATTTTTGCGATCTATAGAGGTCACGAGGTCAATGAAGGTTATTTAGTAACGGGTTTATTGATTCCCATGATATTTCCAGTAGATATCCCTTTATGGATGCTGGCTATCTCTGTGGCTTTTGCAGTATTGATAGGAAAGGAAGCTTTCGGTGGTACGGGAATGAATATTTTGAATCCTGCACTGACGGCTCGTGCATTTGCATTCTTTGCGTATCCTTTGTATATGTCAGGTAATGCCGTGTGGGTCCATAATGGCGCTATGGACGGTATGTCTGGAGAAACTATATTAGGTACGCTTGCTCAAGGTAAATCGGTTGCTTATAGTTTTATGGATGCGGCAACAGGTTTTATACCAGGATCTGTATCTGAGACATCAACTATTGCAGTTTTATTAGGAGCAGCAATTTTAATTCTTACTAAGGTGGGTAGCTGGAGAATCATTTTAAGTGGTTTTGCAGGTGCAGCAGTGATGGGATTAATTTTTAATGCTTTTGGTCTTAATTCCTTAATGCAATTCGATTGGTACATGCATCTAGTAGTAGGTGGCTTAGCTTTTGGACTTGTGTTCATGGCTACTGACCCAGTTAGTGCTTCACAAACCATGAAAGGAAAATGGATATACGGTTTTCTTTGTGGATTTTTTGGCGTCATGATACGGGTATTCAATCCAGCATATCCAGAAGGAATTATGCTAGCGATATTATTAATGAACGTATTTGCGCCAACTATTGATCATTATGTGATTCAAGGAAATGTGTCTAAACGTAAAAAACGCCTAGCAAAAGCAAAGGTTCAACTTCAAACAGCTTAGAAATGGATAGAAATTCAAATGCTTATACTTTCTTATTTGTGATACTGCTTATTGCGGTAGTGGCAAGTGCTTTAGCCTTAACGGCTACGTCATTACAACCGGCGCAAGCAGAGAATGTGAAGAACGAAAAAATGCAAAATATACTCGGTACAGTAGGTATTGAAGTAGCAAGAGACAGTGCTGAGATTCCTTTTGAAAAATACATTATAGAGCGCATTGCTTTAGATAATAAGGGTAATGAGAGAACAGACGTAAATGCTTTCGATATAGAACTTAAAAAAGAATTGAAGAAGCCAGTTGCAGAACAAGCTTTTCCACTTTATGTTGCAGACGTTGAAGGATCCAAATATTATATTGTTCCACTTAGAGGTAAAGGTCTTTGGGATGCTATTTGGGGATACGTTGCTCTTAAGGAAGATGTAAACACTATAAAAGGTGCGGTATTTGACCATAAAGGGGAAACACCTGGTCTAGGTGCTGAAATTACACAGGCGTGGTTCAAGGAAAGTTTTACTGATGAGAAAATTATGGGCGCAAGTGGTACCTTTGTAGGCGTTGACGTAGCAAAAGGATACCAAGGAGGCGATAATAAAAACGATAATGCAGTAGACGCTATTTCTGGTGCCACAATTACCGGTGATGGTGTTACAGACATGATTTCAGAGCGTCTGGTAAACTATTTACCTTACTTTAAAAATAAGACTAACGTAAAAGTGGCATATAACTAGTTTATTAGTTTCGCTTTCGCGAAAGCGATATAAAAACAACCGCAATGGCTGAAAATAAAGAATTAAGTAAAAAAGAAGATTTGATTCTTTTTCTATCGGATACCGATGAGAGAGAAGGACTTCTAGGTAAGAAAAATAGAAAGTTACTTTCTGATCCACTTACAGATAATAACCCCATAACAGTACAAGTTTTAGGTATTTGTAGTGCATTGGCAATTACTGTTAAATTAGAGCCTGCAATTGTAATGTCCCTAGCGGTGATGGCGGTGATGGCCTTTAGTAACATGATCATTTCTATGTTACGTAATTCTATCCCATCTCGTATCAGAATTATCGTGCAGTTGGTAATTGTTGCTGCTCTCGTAATTCTTGTGGATCAAATTTTAAGAGCTTATGCTTATGATGTGTCTAAACAACTATCGGTTTTTGTTGGATTAATTATTACGAATTGTATAGTAATGGGACGTCTGGAAGCTTTTGCTTTAGGAAATGGCGTTTATAAATCATTCCTAGATGGAATAGGGAATGCAGCGGGATACGCCTTTATACTTATTCTAGTGGCTTTCTTCAGAGAGTTTTTAGGATTTGGAAAGTTATTAGGTTATCAAATCATCCCAGACTCTTGGTATGAAGCTGGTTATTCTAATAACGGCTTAATGTTATTATCGCCCATGGCTTTGATAACAGTCGGTCTTATTATCTGGGTGCAACGTAGTCGCAGCAGATCTTTAATAGAACAAAATTAATTTAAGAAATCGAACAAAATGGATTTAATCAACATTTTCGTAAAAAGTATTTTTATAGAGAACATGGTTTTCGCCTATTTCTTAGGTATGTGTTCTTACTTAGCCGTTTCAAAGTCGGTTAAGACCGCCGTAGGTCTTGGAGCTGCAGTAGTATTTGTTTTAGGTATTACAGTGCCTATTAACTGGTTATTAGACACCTATTTATTAAAGCCAGGGGCTTTAGCATGGTTAGATGCTGAGTATGCCAGTATAGATTTATCATTCCTTAGTTTTATCATGTTTATTGCGGTAATCGCTAGTATGGTGCAACTGGTAGAGATGGTGGTAGAACGTTTCGCTCCGGCATTATATGGTGCATTAGGTATCTTTTTACCTCTTATTGCTGTAAACTGTGCCATTTTAGGAGGATCTCTATTCATGCAACAAAAAGATTTTTCAGGAATCTCAGAAGCTGCGACTTATGGTATAGGAAGCGGTATAGGTTTTTTCCTTGCGATTTTAGCTATTGCCGCTATACGGGAGAAAATCACTTACTCAAACGTACCAGCACCGCTACGTGGACTGGGAATAACATTCATCATCACAGGACTTATGGCCTTAGGTTTCATGAGTTTTATGGGAATAGAAATTTAAAAAGAAAACATCGTTATGGATTCTAACATGATTACAGTTTTAGCAAGTGTTTCAATATTTTTGACACTTATCTTATTATTAGTGTCCCTTCTATTAGGAGCAAAATCTAAATTGCTTCCTTCTGGGCCGGTTACTATTAACGTTAACGGAGAAAAAGATATTACTACAGGCTCGGGAAGTACGCTTCTTGGAACTTTAGGGGATAATAAATTATTCTTGCCATCTGCATGTGGTGGTGGTGGTACATGTGTGCAATGCAAATGCATTGTTACTGAAGGTGGTGGTTCTATTTTGCCTACAGAGGTACCTCATTTTACAAGAAAAGAAATTGCTGCTGGATGGAGACTTGGTTGTCAAGTTAAAGTAAAGCAGGATATGAAGATTGAAATTCCTGAAGAAGTTTTTGGGATCAAAAAATGGGAAGCAACGGTTGTTCGTAATTACAACGTAGCTTCTTTTATCAAAGAATTTGTCGTTCAACTTCCAGAAGACATGCATTATGAAGCGGGTGGATATATACAAATTGAAATTCCTAAGTGTGAAGTGCGATTTGAAGATATGGACATCACCGCTCATCCAGAAGAGCACGATACACCAGATAAATTTAAAGCAGAGTGGGAAAAATTCAATCTATGGCCTCTGGTAATGAAAAATCCGGAGACAGTAGAAAGAGCTTATTCTATGGCTTCCTTTCCAGCTGAAGGTCGTGAGATTATGTTAAACGTGCGTATTGCTACGCCACCATGGGATAGAGCAAAGAACGGATGGATGGATGTGAATCCAGGTATCGCTAGTTCTTTTATATTCAATCAAAAGAAAGGTGATAAAGTAGTTGTTTCTGGACCTTACGGTGAATTCTTTATCAATCACTCTGAGGCAGAAATGCTTTATGTAGGTGGTGGAGCAGGAATGGCTCCTATGCGTTCTCACTTGTACGAGCTCTTCAGAACACTCAAAACTAACCGTAAGGTGACTTATTGGTACGGAGGTCGTTCCAAAGCAGAATTGTTTTACATAGAACACTTTCGTTCCTTAGAACGCGAATTTCCTAATTTTAAATTCTATCTAGCACTTTCTGAGCCAGCTGAAGGAGATAATTGGAAAGTAAAAGAAGACATCGATTCTGAAGGTGATGGATTTGTAGGCTTTATTCACCAGGTGGTTATAGATCAATACTTAAACAAACATGAAGCCCCAGAAGATATGGAGGTATATTTCTGTGGACCGCCATTAATGAATAACGCCGTTGGTAAAATGGCAGAGGATTTTGGTGTGGATCCTGAGAATATACGTTTTGATGACTTTGGAGGATAGATATAGCATCATTCTTACATTAAATATTAAAGCCTGATCTAAGTAAGATCAGGCTTTTTTTTGCTCCTTATTTAGACGATTTAAAGAAACCTTTAGATTATAAACTTTGCGTTAAACATAGGTCTTCATCATCCTTTTCCAGTTCGATAATTGGCATTTTAAATACTCTTTAAAGTGGATATAGGTTATAAATCGATGGTGATACTTGTTTGGCTCTACATAAATAAAGGCGCAACGATTTTAATAGCCAATTCCTATGAATGGAAAAGAATTGTTTATTGGTTTCGTTTAATAACAATGTTTAATTTGCAAGCCACAGATGTTATTGTTGTAAAAGGTACTAGTGAAATTTGTAGTTTTATGATAAGAGACGATCCAAATACTCAGGGAGTTCTTTCAAAGTAGCCCTTTCCACACTTTATCGGTATTTTTAAGTGTTTCACTTGGTCTTAAATAATGGTTTTTAACCGATCACATCTATTAAATGAACGCTATAAAGCGCTGTTTATCGAATGGTTAAGGTTTATTTATCCAATAACATATGGTATTTTGATTGCTTTTTTTCCTATGCACGCATCTAGAATACGCATGTATTTTTAGTATTTCTGATATATTTTCGTTAACAGGTTATTTTATTCGTTGAAAGTTGCTTTTTCAGATGTTTTGAATGGTGTACAGAAGCAGGAATCCTACTATAATTGTTGAGTAATCAGGGATAACTATTATCTGATTGTTAAATAATCTAGATATACTAAACATTTGTTAAGCACACAATTCATGAAAAAATACCTACAATTAGTAATTTTATTTGCAATGTTGCCTGTTTTAGGTCAAAACATTGATTATACAAGTAATGTAACTGGGTTCTTCGGGGATTGCCCAGATAGAAGCGGCAATGAAGAGTATACTTGGAACGGATGGCTTTCTGATGATTTTGATGTTACAGAAGATGCAACAGGTTGTATAACTAACGAATCTAACGGTCCAACGACCCACGCAGGAAATTTCCTTACAAGAACCAGAACTAATATAGCTTCTACTCAAATCATAACAAGATTTGACGGTTGGGAAGACGACAGTAATGACAACGGAAATGGAAACGGAAACGGAAACGGAAACGGAAACGGAAACGGAAACGGAAATGGAAACGGAAATGGAAATGGAAATGGAAATGGAAATGGAAATGGAAATGGCGGTAGTAGAGTTGATCTATGTAACTATGATAGTGCTGTTGACGACTGTCGAGTGCAAAAAACAAGTTATTTCAGTGTCACAGATGCTGTGGAGAATGTTTCGCAATCTAGAAATTGGAGATGTGGCACTTCCAAAATGAACATGAGGGTTTCTTTCTCTTATCAATACGCAACTACTTCTTTAGAAAATGCTACCAGCTATAATGGGACCTTCACAACTGATGGAGACCTTCCTTTTTGGGGAGCGCAAGGAGCTTGGGGTAATTCAAATGAGAATACCGCTGCTTCTGGATCTATAGACGACCATCAAACTTCTTCTTTTAGTACCACAGTCACTTGTATGACAGAAGTAAGTTTTAATTGGAGAGTTTCTTCTGAAGCTTCTTATGATTTTTTAAAGGTATATGTAAACGGGAACTTAGAAAGACAAATTTCTGGAGAGACAAATTGGGCTACAGTAACATTACCTCTTGATCGTGGAACGAATATTATAACATGGGAGTATGCTAAGGATGCTTACGTTTCTGAACATTTAGATAGAGGTTTTGTAGATGATATTAGTTTTAACAATAACGAGCCAATTTACGCTGGTTCTATAGATGGGGCACAATCCTTTTGTGCAGGTGAATTACCTAATGCTTTAGGAACTGTAAATTACACGAACACTTTATATAATGGTTTAACTCAACAATGGCAGCAGAATGTTGCAGGAATCTGGGTGGATTTAGTAAATGAAAATGATGGGAGTTTAGACTTTAATGCTCCTTTAACTGGATCAACTACTTTTCGTAAGAAAGTAAGCGATACTTGTGGTAATGCCAATTACTCTAATGAAATTGTAGTGACGATGACGGCGAGAGATGTGGCAGAGTTTAGTTATGCAAGTATTTCTTTTTATCCAGAGGATATAACGGCAGTACCTCAGTTAGGTGCAGCTACTGTTTCAAATGGATTTTTTACAGGAACAAATGGTCTTGTGATAGATCCTTTAACTGGAGTTGTTGATGTGGTGGCATCTGCTTTTGGAGCGTATCAAGTAACTTATACTACTGATGGGGATTGTAGCGGTGCAGAAACGGTAGATATCAAAATAGAAAAGGATTTTATTTTTAACAATGGCGCATGGACCCCAAATGATCCAAGTGATCTAAACAACCCTTCTACAAGAGATCACAGCATTCAAATAATGGAAGATATTGTTTATGGGGACCAACTTATCGCAAAAAACATTATCATAGCACCAGCGGTTTATGTTTCCTTTACTAGTGATGTGTCTGTCTACAACAAATTAGATAATCAAGGGAACATGATTAGCACAAGAAGTTTCACAGCAGCTGAAGTAAATAATACAGTAGCTTGGTTTTCTAACAAAGCATCTTTTGAAGTTCTTGCGGTTGAAAATTCCAACCTGGTACTTACAGGGAACTATATCATCAATAGCAAGCTATTCAATAATGATGCGACTTCCACATCTATAGTTGACGCTTCTAATGCTGATGTGATTTTCAGATCGACTGCTGATAAAACGGCTGTTATAGACGGTGCTTTTATAAATGTTATTGGAAGTGTTGATACAGAAAACTTTATGGAAAGCCGCAGATCATTCCGATTCTTATCATCTTCAGTTAGTTCTACTACCTCTATATATCAAAATTGGCAAGAAAGTGGAGACGACCTTATTGTGGGACTAGGTACTCATATTACTGGGGCTGGTGGGACTGCAAATGGTTTTGACACCAGTGGTTCTAACAACCCTTCTATGTTTGGGTATGATAACCTAAATCAAAGCTGGATACCACAAACGTCTACCAATCAACAACAGGATGTTTTTACAGCTGGAAAACCATATAGATTATTGGTAAGAGGAGATAGACAGACGGATTTAACTTCTAATTCAAGTGCTCCTTCACAAACCGTTTTAAGAGCAAATGGAACCTTAGAAAATAGCAGTAAAGTAGTAAATGATATAGCGCTAAATTCAGGCGAATATATGATGATAGGAAATCCATACCAGTCTAATTTAGATTTGGCATCAGAGTTAAGAAAGCTCCTAACTAATAGCTCTATCGATCTTACTGCTGTAGATCCTAATTTTTACTATGTATGGGACGCCTTAGGAAATCAAGAGGGAGTTTATAGAACGTATGACTTAGTGACAAATAGTTTTGTAGGAGCGCAAATACCTAATTCCAGAATGATACCTGGTACTATAGCACCTGGTCAGTCCTTTTTTATAGCTGCTTCAGGAGCTGCAAACGGGAATGTGATTCTTAACAGAACTTCAAATGATACTCCGTTAATACCGGGTCTTAGAAACCAAATAAATTCTAACTCCTCTTTAATGATCTCTTTATTTGATAACACTAGTACTACATCTGCTGCAGCCTCTATAGATGGATTGATGATTAGATTTGAAAACGGTTCTAACAACGGTGTTGATAATAGCGATGCAGTTAAATTTAGCAATATCGATGAGAACATGGCTAGACAACATACTAGTGGTTCCTTATTGAGTATAGAGAACAGAGCGCTTCCTTTTGATGGAGAAGAGCTTCAATTATTTAACAACAACTATAGAAACACTAACTATATTATTGAAGTAGCTGCAACCAACCTTGGTCAAGTTCAAGGGGTGCTTGTGGATAACTTAAACAGCACTAGAACTATTTTAAACGAAGGTCAGTCCACGAGCTACAGTTTTACAGTGGATAATGCTAATGCTCAAAGCATCGCCTCAGATCGTTTTAAAATTGTATTTGAAAACACGACTTTAGGTGTTGATGATGTGATCACAGATACTACAGGAATTAAGATCTATCCTAACCCAGCAACTGGAGACTTTGTGACCTTAGATCTAGGTCTTAAATCTAGTGATGCACAGGTAAGTGTTTATAATGTTTTAGGTCAATTGGTAAGCACGCAAGAAACTAAAGGCCTGTCTAAGCTGACTATTCATACGAGCGACTTATCTGCAGGAACGTATCTAGTGAAAGTTGTTGTAGACGGTCAGAAATATGTAGAGAAATTATTAGTGAAGTAACTTATTGGGAAATTAGAAGCTTACACTGTTATGTAAATCCTTAATCATGAAAATGGTTAAGGATTTTTAGTTGTATCACTTTCGCGAAAGCGGAACAAACATCCAATTTCAACGGTTTCATCATTAACTTATAGGAGCAAATAAGAGGTGCTACTTCATAAAGATAAGGTTGAATTCATTATTTAACTCAGCTAATGTTCCCAGCTTACAATTCTGGAAGCAGGCGTACCTGTTTTAATAAACTATTTGAGCAACGAGCTAAAAAAAAGCCATCGCAATTGCAATGGCTTTAAATTATTATTTAAGTTATAGGTTACACTTTTCTTTTACTTGAACCGTAGTAAGCAATGTAACCGTAGCACAATAAAAGAACAAGAAAGGCAATGCTTAAACCTGTTCCAGTAGTATTTCCATCAACGTCTGTACCAAAAGCATCTGCTATTGTACCAACTAACTTCGGAATAAACGCGCCACCTACTATTCCCATCACGAGAAGACCTGAGGCTTGCGCTTTTAAGTTGTCTAAGCCATCTAAAGCAAGGCTAAATATAGTTGGAAACATGATAGAATTAAACAAGCCTACCGCTAGTATAGCAAACATGGCTGTTGTGCCACTGCTGCTTATAGAAATCAAAATCATCGCGATAGCTAGTATGCCAAAAGCCATCAATAATTTGCCGCTGCTTATAAACCTCATTAACAAGGCCCCGACAAACCTTCCTATCATCGCTCCACCCCAATAAAGAGTTACAAAGGAACCTAGGATAGCATTAGCATCCACCTCGCTGATGTCTTTCCCTATAAGAAGGAAAGAAGATAAGCTGCTTAAAAAGTCGCTATTTTTTATGGTCGTTATGACATCTAATTCTTGAAAATAGTTCACTAAGAAACTACCTATAGAGACTTCTGCTCCTACATACATGAAAATAGCTAAGACTCCTAGTAAAAACCTTTTGTTAGATAGCAATTTGGAATAGCCGTCTTTAGGAGCTTTTTGTAGGAGAGAAGGTAGTTTGGTAAAGCCAAATATAGCTGCAAGTGTAAAGAGTACCCCTGCAATGATAAGAAAGGGTTCCTGAACTGTTAATGCCTCTCCAGCGTAATAAGTAATTTTATCTGAATCGGATAATTTTGAAATACCTTCACTAGACATCACGCTATCACTCAGTAAGAATAATGCTCCAGCTATAGGAGCGAGTAGGGTTCCAAAACTATTAAATGCCTGTGATAGGTTCAACCTGCTAGAAGCCGTCTTTTCATCACCCAGCAGTGTTACATATGGATTTGCAGCAACCTGCAGCAATGTAATTCCAGCAGCTAATGTGAAGAAAGCGGTTATAAAAATCCAAAACTGTCGGTAGCTGGCTGCGGGATAGAATAAGCAACAAGCAACTCCCATGACTATAAGGCCGGTAACAATGCCTCTTTGATAGCCTATTTTTTCCAATAAAAAACTAGACGGAATAGCAAAACAAAAAAACGCGCCGAAAAATGCAAACTGAACCATTATGGACTGCCCATAACTTAGTTCAAACACATCCTTTAACCTGGGAACTAAGGCATCTACTAATACCGTTATAAAACCCCACATAAAGAAAAGGGTGGTTAAAAAGGCAAAGGCTGACGTATAATCTTTTTTATTACTCATACTAAATAGGTTGCAATTAATGATTTTAAGACTTTAAATAGGCTCTTGATTCTATTCTGGTATTTATAGAGTTTTTATATTCCATTCGAGCAAACCCCGGATGTATGCAATAACTACCCGTTTCACCAGCTTTATTTATGGCAATGTAGGCTACTTGAAAGTGGTCTATTTGATCGTTTTTTAAGACGATTCTGTTTAAAGCCTCTTCACAGGCTTCTTGAGGACTTTTCCCTTGTCGCATGAGCTCGACAATTAAAAAGCTGCCCACATTTTTCATGATCTCTTCACCCATACCCGTAGCCGCTGCACCGCCTATTTCATTATCTATAAACAGTCCAGCACCTATAATAGGAGAGTCACCTACACGACCCTTCATTTTATAAGAAAGACCAGATGTGGTGCAAGCACCAGCAATATCACCATTTTGATCCATACACAGCATGCCTATGGTATCGTGATTTTCGATATTGATGATGGGTTTGTATTCGCTGGTTTTGAGCCATGTGCGATAAGCTTTTTCTGAAGATTCTGTGAGTAATTGTTCCTTTTGAAAACCGTATTTGTATGCCAGTTCTTCAGCACCTTGAGAAGCGAGCATTACGTGTGGCGTTTCTTCCATAACAATTTTTGCAAGTGCTGCAACATTAGTGATGTTCTCTACACAAACCACAGCGCCGCAATCGCCATTAGAATCCATAACACATGCGTCTAGTGTCACATTACCTTCGCGATCTGGAGTTCCGCCTTTCCCTACGGTTGTGTTTTTAATATTTTCTTCTTCAACAGCAACACCTATTATGGCAGCGTCTAGAGCTGAAACTCCTGCATCTAGCGCTTTTCCAGCAGCGTCATTAGCTTTTGCAAACGCCCAAGTGCAAATGGCAATGGGTTGTTTTTTATCGGTCATAGTGGAGGGAGATTTGTCTACACAAGCTAGTAATGTCGCTCCTAGGGAAAGGGCAACACCAGCTTTAGTACTTTTAATGATGAATTTACGTCTGTTCACGAGCTCGAAAAATACGATTTTAGCAATTAAAAACTCGAAACTCTTTCAAAAGGAATATTAAAGAGGCTTAAAAGCCATCGCTTTAATCTCGATCAATAAATGTGGATGCGGTAATTGATGCACGGCAACAGTAGTTCTGGTAGGACCATTAAAATCAAAAAACTCACCGTACGTAGTATTGTAACCGCCAAAATCATTCATGTTTACTAAGAACGTAGTCACGTCAACAACATCTTTTAAAGAGGCACCTTCTGTTTGTAAAATGGCATCTATGTTTTCAAGTACCGCAGCGGTTTGCGCTTTGATGTTAAGGTTGGTTGTTCCCATTTCGTCCACTGCTACACCTGCAAAAGTATTGTCTGCCCTACGACTACTAGTTCCTGAAACAAATAAAAAATCACCCACCCGTTTGATATGTGGGTAGTTACCTCTAGGTCTTGCTTTGTCTTGTAATACTGCCATGGTTGTTTTTAATTATTGGTATAAAGATGAAGATTTAATTTTATACGTGAAAGGTTTTCAAGAACTATACCCCATAGGTTTCCAAAATCTTTGGGTGTTTTCAATTATCGATGCGCTTCTTTAAAAACTTCTAGTCCATCAAAACATTTGATAGCTTCTTTGTTTATAAATGTTGTATCATCTGAAAGATAATCGCGATAGGAAGTCCAAGGATATTCTATCACACTATTGGAATAACCGTGTTATACTGGATTATTATGAAAATATATTAAGGTATTATTTAAATACTGCTCACTTTCAATTTTTTCCTGAACTTTCTTCTAGATAAGCTACCACTTTTGTTTTGTTGCTTATTAAAAGCTTTTACATAACTATTAAACAAATTACTAAAAGCCTGAGATGCCAGTTTCTCATTAGAACCAGTCTTTATTTGAATTAAGAAATGAAAATGCTTAGGCATCAATGCATAAGCATAAACAGGAGCAACTGCAATTATATCTTTCAAAAGGCTGTAAGAAAAATAAATAATTACTTACTTTCGTTTTTAAACAGGCTAATTTCATCATTACCTCGATGGTAGATATGATAGTATTGATCCGGTTCTAGAAGGTCGTATTTCTCTCTATCTTTATCAGCATTAGCAGACCCCAAAGGTTTTGAAAACCTTTGGGGTTTTTACTATCCTGATTTTTAAATTACCCACGCAGCCAAAGAACTTCCTCCGTTTTCTCCTTGATTTTAAGGAGTAAAGTATCCAAGTCGTCATCTACGGCGATCATTTCTTTTTCTAACAACCATAATATAGCTTTGTCTTGGGCACGCCCTTTAAGCATCGCATCTCGGTAACTGATTCCTTCTTGCGGGAAGGTAACTAAGGAGTATTTAGATTGGTATTCCGCTTTCGCAAAAGCGGACTCTAATCGCATTTCAATCTGACGTTTTAACTGGAAGTTAGGATTAGCTACGCTATCTCGCATCTCTACAAAATTGTCTAGAGCAAGATCTGCAATAGCATCAGCATCTGGTTTTCTCTTTGTTGAAAAAGCGGTGAAGGCATCGGCCCAAGATTCGTTTTGGTCCAGCATCTGGTCAAAAACCACGACGTCTTCAAAACTAGCATTCATTCCTTGACCGTAAAAAGGAACAATCGCGTGTGCCGAATCCCCTATAATAAGACTCGTACCGTAAGCTGACCATGGGGAGCAACGTACAGTTCCTAGTGGTGGTGCTGGATTGGTATGGTATTGCTCTACTAAATCTGGAATGTGTTCTACCACATCTTTAAAGTAGGTGTTGAAGAAGTCTTTTATTTCTTGGTCTGTTGTAATACTGTTAAATGCAGGTCCATCACCATCATATTGCATGAATAAAGTCAATGTAAAACTACCATTTAGGTTAGGCAAAGCGATCAACATAAAACCACCACGTGGCCAGATGTGTAAGAAGTTTTTTTCTATACGCCACTTTCCATTTTCTGCAGGCGGAATGCTGAGCTCTTTATATCCGTGAGGCAACCAGTTCATGCCTTGAGAAAACAAAAAGTCGCGTTGTTTCATCATCGCCTTGCGCACCACAGAACCAGCTCCATCAGTTCCTAAAAGGATGTCAGCTTTCCATTCTTTCTCTGTTTCTGTTTCTGAATCTTGATAGGTGACAGAAGCATTTTTTAAATCTACGGCAGTTACCTTATCATCAAAGTCTATTTGTACGTCATCGTACTTTTCAGCTTCGTCCAGCAGAAGTTTGTTGAGTTCTTCTCGTGAGATCGAATTGATATATTCTCCTTCACGGCCGCTGTAGTTGGAAGCAAAGGTACTTCCTTCTATATCGTGAATCAATCTTCCGTTCATAGGGATACACAACTCGCGTACTTTTTCTTCAAGGCCAACTAACTTTAATCCAGCTAGACCACGATCAGAAAGTGCTAAATTGATAGAGCGACCACCATCTACAATTGCTTTACGCATATCGGGACGTTTTTCAAGAATATCTACATGATATCCTTTTTGTGCGAGTCGCAAACCCAAAAGTGAACCGCAAAGTCCAGCTCCGGTGATGAGTATTTTAGTTTTTTTGTTAGTTGTTTTCATTTTGTAAGTACTAAGTAATTAGTATGTAGTATTAGGACGTTTTATAAGGAGTCTCTTACATCTCACTCTTTAAAACTTCTACAAATCTCCAGCAATCTTCATAGTTGTTATATAAAGGAACAGGTGCTACTCTAATAACATCTGGTTCCCGCCAGTCGGCAATCACACCTTTTGCAGTTATGGCCTCAAAAAGTGATTTATCTGCATTTTTAACCGCTAGTGATAACTGGCAACCGCGATCTTTAGCAGTACTAGGGGTGATAATCGAAATACGGTCGTCTTTGAGTTCCTTTAAAAGGTACTCTAAATAACCGGTAAGCTTTATGGATCTCTCTCGAAGATGGTCAAAACCTGCCTGTGCAAATAAGTCTAAACTAGCCCTTATCGCTACCATACTCAATATGGGAGGGTTGGATAGTTGCCAACCTTCGGCACCGGGCATAGGTTCAAAGTCGTCTCGCATTTTAAAACGGGTATCTTTATTATGTCCCCACCAACCGGTGAATCTCGGTAAGTCCGTATTGTTAGCATGACGCTCGTGTACAAAACAACCACCTAGACTACCAGGTCCAGAGTTCATATATTTGTAAGTACACCACACGGCAAAGTCGGCTGCAGAGTCGTGCAGCTCTAAATTTACATTTCCAGCTCCGTGTGCACAGTCAAAGCCTACCATAGCCCCAGCTGCATGTCCCAAAGAGGTGATTTTTTTAAGGTCAAAAAACTGGCCTGTATAATAATTTACAGCACCTACCATGATCAAAGCAATACTATCGCCTTGTTCTTTTAATAAGGTTTCCAGGTCTTCTATTCTCGGGGTATGCTCGCCAACTCTCGGTGACCACTCTATGATGTTCTCTTTATCATCATAACCATGAAATTGTACCTGAGAAGCTACCGCATAGCGATCACTAGGAAAGGCATCGGCCTCGATAATGATTTTAGTGCGCTTGCCCTTAGGTTGATAAAAACTAACCATCATTAGATGCAGGTTAGTCGTTAAGGTATTCATGATAACTACTTCGTGAGGTTTTGCTCCTACCACCTGAGCCGTAGTTTCGGTTAAGATCTCATGATAAGGCATCCATGGATTTGCGGCATGGAAATGTCCTTCAACCCCTAGTCGTGCCCAATCATCTAGTTCTTGATCGAGATAAGCTTTCGTCTGACGCGGTTGCAGTCCTAACGAATTTCCACATAAATATATAGACTCTGTTCCGTCTGTATGTTTTGGTATGTAGAAGCTTTCGCGAAAGCGAGACAAAGAATCTTCACGATCTAACTGTAAAGCAAAATTACGATCTGTTTTAAAAGTCATTATTTGGTTTTAGTAATTGCGATACCGGTAAAATTAATACTGGTAGTGCCATCTGAAGAGCGGTGATCTGTTGCAAAAGTAAGGCCTTCAATAGTTTTAAATTTTTCAAAAGTAGTGATCATAGAAGGAGTGCTGTCATTTCCTCTGCGGTATACCCATTCTTTAAATTTGTGGTCATCGTCATAATAGATATCATAAGCATCCCCTGGAGTATAGCCGGCTTTATTATTATAAAGTATGCTAATCATATCCATTGTGTCTTTTGATATAGGGGCCGTTTGAGATTTCTTTTCAGTGATAGTTGTTCCTTGATCCCAGACAAGTTTAAATTCAGGAATCAACCAATACACATCATTGATAAAAGCGCGATCAGAACTAATTTGAAGGCTGTCTAATTTGGAGTCGCGATTGTAGCTAATGGTATCTCCTAAAGCGATCAACTGTACGTCGTTAGTGTTAGGGTTCCAAGTCCAATTTCTAGTCAACACCGTTTTACCTGTTTTACCTACGTTAAAGCTGAATTTGATTTCTTCTACCTCATTCCAGCTTTCCAGACCAGCTATTTTTGCTAGACGTTGAGAAGTAGAAAGCTCTGTTGTTTTTTCAGAAGCTGCCGTCTCTGAGTCAGTACTTGTTGATGTTTCATTTTTACAACTGCTTATCATTGCAATGGCACAAAGAACTAAAAAGGTATTTTTCATCGGAAATATATTTGGTCTAAAAATACAAATTATAAGGGGTTACTAAATGGTAAAGCTTTGTGAATAATCTGAATAAAGATTATGCTAAAACGTAGCTTTGCAGCATGAAAGTGAAGTGGGTAGAAAAAAATAAAATGAGTAAAGGGCGCAGAGTGAGTATTATTCTCGTCCTAGGTACTTTAATCGCGGTAGGACCATTTTCCATAGATGCCTACTTGCCCGCTTTTAAACAAATTGCTGGTGATTTTAAAGTAGATACTAGTGCTATAGGTATTACATTGACCACTTATTTTATAGGTATAGGTATAGGACAGTTAGCTTACGGCCCGTTAATGGATCGATTCGGTAGAAGAAAGCCATTGATGTTTGGACTGGTCTTATATATTGTAACCAGTCTTATGAGTGCTTATGCTTGGGATGTGACTTCTCTAGCAACTTTGAGGTTTTTTACTGCGCTTGGAGCTTGTGCAGGAATGGTAGCTAGTAAGGCCATAGTTAGGGATTTATTTGATGAAGAAAAAGTGGCAGATGTACTCTCTACTTTAATGTTAATCATGGGAATTGCTCCTATTATAGCTCCTACCATTGGCGGTTTTGTGATCAAGCATTATCATTGGGAAATGATTTTTTATGGGTTAGCAGGCTTTGCTACCTTGATGTTGCTCAATGTTATTTTTGTACTTCCAGAAAGTTCTAAACCTAATCGGGCGACCAGTTTACATCCTATTCCGGTGCTGCGGGAATATATAGGTATCTATAAACACAGAGACTTTTTTGTCTTTGCCACAGCTCGTGGTTTTGTAATAGGCTTACTGTTAGGTTACGTAGCAGCGGCACCATTTATTTTTATGGATTACTTTGATATGAGTCAAGAGAACTTTGCCTACATCTTCGGTAGTAATGCGGCTGGATTAATAGCCGGTAGCCAGTTGAACCGACTCGCCCTTACTCGATTTACTACATTTCAAATAACTTATGTGGTGAGTTTGTTATTGGTGTTGATCACTGGTTTTGGTTTTATCTATGTTTGGAATTTTACGCCTGTATTTTGGGTGGTGTATCCTACCTTGTTTATGATGATGATGTGTATAGGTTTTCAAAACCCAAATGTCACGGCTCTTGCTTTGAATCCGTTTACCAAGCGCGCCGGTAGTGCCAGTGCCTTTGTAGGTGCGGTAAGTATGATTTTTGGTTCGATAGCCAGCTGGTATGTGTCTCGATTTGTAACTGTTTCTTTATTTCCTCTGTTTGCCATGCTTTCAGGTGGGGCACTGCTCGCTCATATCGCAGTAGAATATTTTAGGATGAATTATGCTCAGGGTTACGCTTTCGCGAAAGCCTACTTAAAACACCCTTATAAGTTTAAAAAAAGAGAAGACCAATTATCAGACTTTTAGATAGAGGGGATCGCTATTATGTTCCAAGTATATAGAATAACCAAAGTCTTCTGATTCCCCAAAAGCGTTTTTAAACATGACCTTATTGATGTAGCCGATTCCTTTTTAATGGTGAAGTATCAGAGTTTGATGTTTATTATGCTTTCCTAAAAAGAGATCAACTCATCATAGAGGCTCAATAGACAAGGCTTTTAAAGCAGCTTTTGAAATAGGGTTTTATAACAGTGGAACTAGGAAACTATAGAATAGGTAGAACTATCAGTCATTATTCTGACATTAGAAGCCCTATTGATATCCGAGCCAGCAAGCTTTTAATGGGTTAAAGGGGATAAGGTATTTGAAGGTAGTAACTTGTTGGGTGATGCAGATGCATCGTTAACAAAATTTTGGAGCGGTATAAATAGATCTTATAATTACCAGTTAAGGAAATCTAAAGGAGGTCTTTGCACCTTCTAATTTTTTTAAATCAAAGAAACACTTGCTTAATGACTGGTTTTATCTATCACTTTCGGCTGTTTTGTTATTTTTAAGATAGAGGTATTTATGTAGCGGTTATAACGCGGCCGCGGGGAGGAGGATCGTTTAGCTCAAGATGGGGCTTATATGTAAAGAGTATATCAAATCATTTCAAATAGTAGTTTACTGTAAATGAGGTGTTTGTTTTTCATTTCAAATTATTTTCATTTTTTCTCATTAAAAAGTTTGGTTTGTAACAGATAGTGTCTGTATATTTGCACCCGCTAAGGAAAACAGGTATATGTTTAACGAGGCAAATGTTCTTCAAAAAAGGCTAAAAGATCAACAATAAAATCGTGAAGATTTATGGTAAGATTTTAGTTTTAGATTTTGAAGATGTTCATTGAGATATTGATTGACAGCACAAATTAGAGTTATCACTTTAGGGTGGTAATTATAGTTATATAATAAATTTAGATAAGCACAATGCTAATTAAGTAGTTTCAAAAAAGCATCATATATTAAATGATCTTTAAAAAGATTCGACGATGAAGAGTTTGATCCTGGCTCAGGATGAACGCTAGCGGCAGGCTTAACACATGCAAGTCGAGGGGCAGCATATCTAGCTTGCTAGATGATGGCGACCGGCGCACGGGTGCGTAACGCGTATACAATCTACCTATTACTGAGGGATAGCCCGAAGAAATTTGGATTAACACCTCATAGTATTATTGAATCGCATGATTTAGTAATTAAAGGTTACGGTAATAGATGAGTATGCGTCCTATTAGCTAGATGGTGAGGTAAAGGCTCACCATGGCTACGATAGGTAGGGGTCCTGAGAGGGAGATCCCCCACACTGGTACTGAGACACGGACCAGACTCCTACGGGAGGCAGCAGTGAGGAATATTGGACAATGGGCGCAAGCCTGATCCAGCCATGCCGCGTGTAGGAAGACGGCCCTATGGGTTGTAAACTACTTTTGTACGGGAAGAAACCTCTCTACGTGTAGAGAGTTGACGGTACCGTAAGAATAAGCACCGGCTAACTCCGTGCCAGCAGCCGCGGTAATACGGAGGGTGCAAGCGTTATCCGGAATCATTGGGTTTAAAGGGTCCGTAGGCGGGCTAATAAGTCAGTGGTGAAATGCAGGGGCTTAACTCCGGCACTGCCATTGATACTGTTAGTCTTGAATTATTGTGAAGTGGTTAGAATATGTAGTGTAGCGGTGAAATGCTTAGATATTACATAGAATACCGATTGCGAAGGCAGATCACTAACAATATATTGACGCTGATGGACGAAAGCGTGGGTAGCGAACAGGATTAGATACCCTGGTAGTCCACGCCGTAAACGATGGTTACTAGCTGTTCGGTACGATTGAGTACTGAGTGGCCAAGCGAAAGTGATAAGTAACCCACCTGGGGAGTACGTTCGCAAGAATGAAACTCAAAGGAATTGACGGGGGCCCGCACAAGCGGTGGAGCAT